>JADFGC010000047.1:0-9737 GCA_022567895.1 Nitrososphaerota archaeon | reverse complement strand
GCTAGTTTGAGAAACCAAACCCGAATTGCCAAGCTTTTCCCACATTTCCTCAGCTATGTGTGGCGCAAATGGAGAAAGCATTGCAACACGTTTTGAATTAATCTCATACAACACACCAGAATAGTCACTTCTTCCCTTTGCTTTAGCTCTTTTGAAATACCACTGCAAATCAGACTCGAACGAAAACAAATTACCATGAAGGCCTTCTCGTAGCCTCATTTTCTCTATACTAGAACTAACATTTGATATCAAAGACTGTAATTTGCTTAAAATCCACTTGTCTTCAGCCTGCAAATTCTCTAATTTTCCTGGTTTTAGCTTGGAACAATCCTCTAACAATGACACAAGCTTGTTCTTTATTCCAGTAACCGATTCTAAATTAAAATCAGCATCTTGGAGTAGCTCAGCTGATATGATTATAGCTAATCTAATTGGATCTGCACCATGATCACGAATTGCCTGTCGTAATGGAATAATATTTCCCATGCTCTTTGACATTTTCTTGCCATCCATTAACACAGAACCATTAACAACAATTTGCTTAGGCCAATTATTCTCTGGAAATATTGCAACATGATTCAAAACAAAAAAGGTCAAGTGGTTTGGAACTAAATCCCGTCCTGAATGTCTTGAATCTACAGGATAAAAGTAAGAAAATTCATTTTTTATCTCATCTACAGTCTCTTTTGAAATCTTAGTAATCTCAGAAACCTTACCTAAACTGCCATATCCCAAAAACACATAATCAAAAAACCCCTTTGATAGATTATCAGCTGATAATTTCCCAGCGTTTACAAACTTTGCAAGAATGTAATATGCCATGTATATCACAGAATCAGACAAGCTTTCAACAATCCAATCTTTATCCCATGGAAGCTTTGTTCCAAGACCATGCTGTCTTGCACAAGCCCGCTCACGCAACCAACCAACCACATAATTAAATTCAGGGCGAATCTCTTGTGGCAAAATACTCATACCATCAAGACATTTTGTAGCCTTTTCCTTCCAGGTTTTATCCCCATAATTTAGAAACCATTGATTGGTTAGAATTTTTACAACACATTCAGCTCCACAACGACATATTACTGGAGTATTTGTTAATTCCAATAGAATATCTGAATACTTTTCTTTAGCTAACCATTCCTTGATGGAATCTTTAGCTTCAGAGACCTTTTTTCCTGCAAACTGTTCAGTGTTTTGTTTTAGAATGCCACCGTAGAACTCTTTTCCATAGATCTCTTCAGTAGCTTGTTCAAGCTTTGGGTCATTCTGGTCTAATATGCCAAGCTTTTCAACAGCTTCCTTTGCTGGAATCTCTCCATATCCTTCAGTTTCTATAATCGAAATAGGCTTGATTAGCTGTAATTCTGAGGCTAGAGGTTGATCTTTTTTAAAATCAACTAGGGCCTGATAGTCAAATGGTGCATGAGCTGGAACCGACATTACAAGTCCAGTTCCAGTATGTGATTCTACAAAGCTAGCTTCAAGCATCAGAATCTTTTCGTTTCTGTGTGGTACAGTAACTTGTTTTCCAACAAGCTCTGTTCCTGAAATCTCACCATCATAGCTAATCTTTCTATCCAGAAATTCTAGCTTACGTGCACACTCTTTACTTACAATCCATTTTTCTCCATCAACTGTTATTTTTTTGTAATTTGTTTCTAGATTAACCCATAGGTTTGTTACACCAAACAATGTTTCTGGACGAAGTGTTGCAGTTGGAATGATGTAATCATCAAACTTGAACTTGATCAAGATGTATTCTGTAAAGTCTGGTTCAACATCTCCCATAGTATCATGTTGTGATACAGGATTTTGATCCTTTGGACACCATCCAACAGGATGAGACCCCTGCATGATTAGATTTTTTTCCTTTAGTGTATTGATTTGCCACTCGATAAACTTTTGATAGACAGGATCTATGGTTGTGAATTCACGACGCCAATCAATAGAGTACCCCATCTCTACCATTCCAGCCTTAATCTCTTCATGAAAATAATCTGCAATCTTTATTGGCTCTACAAAGGTTTTGATTGCATCATCAGGAACATGATAAATATTTTTCAATCCATCAATGATTTCTGCATCGCCAGCCTCAACTCGCTTTGCCATTCCATGAATTGGCGTACCAGTATAGTGAAATCCCATTGGAAACAAAACATTGTATCCTTTCATTCTATAGTATCTTGCATGAACATCAGCTAGTGTGTATGTTCTTCCGTGACCAATGTGTTGTGGCGAGTTTGGATAAGGATACGCTACCGTGATGAATTTTTTTTCCTTTTCATTAGGATCTGCCTCAAAGTCTTTTCCCTCTTCCCATTTTTTTCTCCACTTTGTTTCAATATCTAACCAGTTTACCATTCAAAAACACTATTCCAAAACCATTGATTTTGCTTTGTTGATTGCCTCTTCTTTTTTAGACTTGTCCTTTCCTCCACCTTGAGCAAATCTTGAATTTCCTCCACCAAAGCCGCCAAGTATTTGGGAGACAGCTTTTGCGATATCGCCTGCCTTTTTCTGCTTTGATGCCTCTTCTCCTGCATGAATTATCGCCCTAACTGTGCCTTTTTCCTCAAAAATTCCACAATATACTGCCCCAGGATTTTGTTTGACGAGTTTTTCCCCAAAATTAACATGAAAAAATTCATCATACTCATCACTAGTACTAGAATAAAATTTTCCAGCAGAAACTAGAATCTCATCTACTTTACCATCACTAGTTTGAGAAACTTGTTCAAGTAAAGCTGGAATCTTTTCTCTAGCTTTAGCTTTTCTTTGGTCTCGTAGCTTGTCACGTTCTTCTTTTGCGGCAAGTTCTGCAGATTGTTTTTCCAAATCAGCTGCATGTTGTTTAACATATTCTTGTGCTGAATCTCCAGCTACAAACTCTAGTCTTACTACACCATCTTGAATTCGTTTTGTCCTTGTAATTTTGATTAGCTCAACATCTTTTGTACTTTTTACATGTGTTCCACCACATGCTTCAACATCAAAATCCTCAATTGATACAATTCGAATTGACTTTACTGGAACAACTCCACCTTGGTAAATTCTAAATCCATATTTTTGCTCAGCAGTCCCTCTATCAAAGTTCTCAATTATTACTGGAATGTTTTCTTTGACTTTGGCATTTGCCATCTCTTCGATTTTTGCGACCTCATCATCAGTTAATGCAGAGTGATGCGTGATGTCTAGTCTTGCATGGTCAACTTCCTTGAATGCAGAATGCTGCCAAACCCATGATCCCAAAACATTTCGAGACGAAGAGTTTAGAATATGAGTACTGGTATGATGTTTTGTAATTCCCTCTCTTCTTTTAGAGTCCACAACACATGAAACCATTCCTCCTGCCTTTGGAATACCACCTTGCAGCTCGTGAACAACAATGTCGCCGTGCTTGTTTACATCAACTACATTAAATCCCGCAATTGTTCCATGGTCTGGCTCTTGTCCTCCACCTCTTGCATAAAATGACGTCTTGTCCAGTACTACAAACTTTTCAAAAGCTTTGAGAACTTTGGCATCAAACTCTTTTGGATCATCTCCATAGAATAATAGCTCGGTTTCTGGCAGTCCTTCTAATGGAAGCTGCGCTTGTTCATCTCTTTTTGCAGACTGATGAAGTTCAGATAGTTTAGAGTAAAATGCAGAAGGAATCTCTGAAATTGCATTCATTTCTTTGAGATAATCAGGCGTAACACCATCAGACTCGTATAATCGAATCAAATCATCAACTGAGGGTTCCTGTTTTAGCTTGCTGACAATTTTTTGCATTCTTGATTTTGAATTCTCATATCTTTCTGATTCCAAAGAAATTATTGTCTTGACCTCTTCTCTTGTTTCTTCAAGTTCTGGATAAGTTTCCTTTAGATAATCAATCTGCATGTCAATCATCTCATTCATGTCCAGTTTTAGAGCTAGTCTATCCATTGTACCAATAATTCTTCTTAGAATCATTCGAAGATTGTATCCTCCACCAACGTTGCTTGGAAGTGCACCATCTGAAATTGCAAAGATTAGTGTTCTAATGTGATCAGCAATCAAGTAAATTCCTTCTAGTGGAGAAATAATGCGATTAACTTGGTCTTCAGTTAGCACTACATCATTAATCGCGTGTTTTCTTGCAACAAAAATGTCATCATAGTTCTCAATGTTTTTTGCAATTGCAGTAAAGTATTTCGTTAACAAAGCAGAATCTGCATCAATTCCAACCTTTTGTATCAGGTGATTTATGATTGGACCAAAGCAGCAATCATACGCAGTTGGCGTTCCCATTGTAATCCAGGCAAATCTCTCAAGACCTGCTCCCATGTCTATTACTTTTTGCTCCAATTCAGAATGCTTACTAAGCTCTCCCTGAAATTCTGTAAATACAGCATTTCCTAATTCCACTCCTTTAACAAAAAACTCTAATGAAGAACCAAAAGAGCCTCCTCCTTCCCACACATCCTCAACAAACACAACCTCGTTTTTTTCAATTCCAAATTGCTCTGTTAACAATCTGTAATCCAAATCAATACATTCATCCTTCCAGTATCCTTGAGAGTTTGGAATGCTGTGTTGCCCAATCATGCAAAAGCTAGAAAAGTGTCGTCCTGTAACTCCAACATTTTCTAAATCCTTGAATCGAAGACATGTTTGCGGTACAACCAAGGGATTGGATGGAAACTCAAACACAACTTTGGAGCCCATCACTCTTTGAAAATCAACAATTGATGCAATTGTAAAATACAAATCATCACGCCATCTACACACAACTGGGTAACGATTAACAGATGCGTGCCCATTTTTTACAAAAAATGATTCTACCTCCTTCCATGCTTGAGTGTAATCAAATCTTTTCGAAGTAGGAGGATTTCCAATAAATGAATAAGTGTCATCTGAATGCTCAGGACAATTGTTCCTATTTGAATCCAGTGTCCAATAATATCTGCTACACCTTGAACAAGATTTTCGCTCAAAGCCTTGCTCTTCAAACAATTTTACTTTGTAATATCTGTCTGGTTCAGCTGAAAATTTTTTCAAAATTTCATTCTTGTCCATATTGATGAGACTCCATTAGACCGATATTAAGAATTGCCGATTAAGATCAATTAAATACAATACTAGATGATGGTATTTCGTGTTTGACAAAAAACCCGAAATGAAAGAAGGCACCCTTGTATTTGCAACAAAACCAAATGGCGATTTTAACAACATTATTTTTGGCACTGTCACCGGAGTCGATGGAAATAAGATTGGCGTTAATGGTTTAGAAATAAATCCTGTTGGTTTGAAAAATAAAGTTGAACAAGGCAAAGCTGGCCCTCGTTCGGTTGAAATTTTAAAAAATCCTACTCCTGAAAATTGTATTTTTACTCTAATCTACAGAGTTGAACAAGATAATTTTACTGATGTATTTGATGTGAAAAAAGACAATGTTCAAATGATTCCTCCAAAGGTTTACGCAGTTTTAGATGGATGGATTAGAGAAGAAATTCCAGAACTAGTCAACAATGTTCTTTCACTTCCATCTGGCTCTGAGCAAGATGAGGCAAAAAGAAAACTAAAGCACAGAATGGATACTCTGCTTGATAGGAATCTAAAAAGGAATCTATATTCAGTTTGCCGAAGTCTGAAAATTCTAATTTGAACTAAATTTCTGGAATTTTCTGCATAGTTTTATATTAAGCCCAAAGTGAATTTTCGATACAATGGAATACGTCTATGCCGCTTTGCTTTTGCACAAGCTTCAGAAAGAAGTCAACGAAGCAAACGTAAGTTCTGTGGTAAAAGCATCAGGAGCAGAGGTTAACGAAGCACAAGTAAAGGCTTTGGTAGCAGCATTGTCTGATGTAAACATTGAAGATGCAATAAAGGCAGCACCAGTTGCAGTCGCAGCAGCCGCTCCAGCAGCAGCCGAAGCACCAGCAGCAGGTGGAGAAGCAAAAGAAGAGAAGAAAGAGAAAAAGGCTGATGACGGCAAGTCAGAAGAGCAAGCAATGGAAGGTCTTTCTTCATTATTTGGATAAGAAATCCATTATTTTACGAAAACCAAAATTGATCTCAACTTACCTCAATGTTAATTAGCATTCGTAATGTCCCAAAAGTAATTTGGTAGACTTTACAGTTCCTGCTGAAGTTTTCATTTACATTTTAGATCTTTTTGGTACAATGGCGTTTGCAGTTACTGGTGCATTCAAGGCAATTGAGCACAAGGCAGACATTGTTGGAATAATCATTCTTGCTACAATTACTGGAGTTGCTGGAGGAACAATTCGAGACATTGTTCTAGGAGAATTTCCACCAAATTCTATTTCTGATCCGGCTTATGTCATAATTACAGTAGCTACAGCAGTTGTAATCTTCTTTTTGTATTCTCATCTCAAAAAACACTGGAATGTGTTTTTAAAGTTTGATGCCATTGGACTTGGTGTATTTACAATAATTGGTGCAACATTTGCATTCAATATTTTTGGACTGAACTATCTTGCTATGGTACTAGCTGGAGTGCTTACAGCTATAGGTGGAGGAATTCTTCGTGATGTTTTTGTTAATCAGGTGCCAATTGTTTTCATTAAAGAGCTGTATGCTTCAGCAAGTTTTGTTGGCGTCACAATTTTTTATCTTCTCTTATTGGCAGGGATAGAATTGTATGCTGCAACCATTGCAGGAATAATCATAACCACAGGTCTCAGACTAGTTGCAATGAAATACAACTGGAACTTGCCAAAAGTTAAAGGGAGATTTTAACTAAATTCCGAACTAAATTTGCAAATCCGTTATGAAGTGTTAAATCTGATTAGGCGATCTTGATTTTGTTGGGAACTGGGAAATTTTGTCCAAAATGTGAAATTGATAAGGTAAAGATTGAGTTGAAATTGTTGCCAACCAAGTTTTTAACTTGTGAGAAATGTCAATCTGTTTACAGGTTAGTTGATAATCAACTGTTCCAGGTGGCTTTATAGAGTTTTGAACTAATTTTGTAATGCTCATAACGAGACTAAATTTGAACCAAAACTGATCTGGGTCTTAACGGATTCATTATCTCCCTCGAATTACGAAATTAATGACAATCAGAATAAAAGAATACATTTTTTGAACAGCTTGCGAATGTAAGCAAAAGCGATACACAAGTATCAAATATTTGGAAATTTGAAAATGTTTTATGAAATATGACAATGATTTTTGGAACAAGTATGCTGATAACAATGATTCTAATTACAACGAAGAGTTTTCGAAATTTATCCGTGACTTAGCCTTCTCACTAAAGGCTGAAAATGTTCTCGAGGTGGGATGTAGTACAGGAAATGATTTGAGAGCATTTCCTGAGAATTTTGATGTTTCTGGAATTGATCTCAATGATCACGCATTAAATAAAGCACGACAAAAACTTGGTTCATTTAAGTTCAAAAAAGGTTCTATTATTGAATTACCATGTGGTGATTCTTCATTTGATCTGGTTTTTACTCACAAAGTTTTGAATTACATTGATGACAAAGATATGACAAATGCAATCAGTGAATTATTTCGGGTTTCAAGAAAATACATAGTAAATTTTGAATTGTTTAGTGATGATGAAGAAGTAATTAATACTGAAGACAAATCTCGATATAGAAACATGTACAAAAGATGGTTAGATTTCAAAGTAAAGATAATCAGCAACGTTGACATGCATGAAGAAATTGATCCTGAAAAATCTCGATTTAATTTAATCAAAAAATTATGAAGACCCAAAATAAGTTTAGTAGTTATTTACTCTTGGGAATATTTTCTGTTAATAACCAAATAAGTTTACAGCTACTGCACCAACCTCTAAAATTCCTCATGATGTCAGAATTTAATTTGCAAAGCAATTCATCACAATCTGGACAATATTGACACGGCATAAAATCGAATGTGGACGATACGTATTTTTCAGTCATAATGATTTTCTAATATTGTTTACTTGCTCGGCCCACTTTGCTTTGGTTGCTCGGTAGTTATGCAGGTATGCTAAAAGAATTTTAACTAATGTCATATACTCATCGACTATCTGAGTTTCTACCACAGAATTACTGAAAGTGATTTCATCACTGATCTTATGGCATTTCATTATGGCTTTTACATCGCTACTAATTATCAAATTTTTATCTTTTACTTTAGGTAAAACAGATGTGAAAACATCACTCGTGTTTGTATCTAGTTCATGTTGAGAGGCATAAAGCTTGAGTGCAGCACCAGCTGCTTGGTCAATGTTTTGTAGGGCTAATCTGTTTGCTGACTGCAGATTACTTTCTTTTAGTATAACACCAAGGCACAGCTGTGCAACTATTTCATTTTTCATGATTGCATTCTGTCACTATACCAAAATAGGTCAAAGTACAATATAATATGAGTTAATGATGATTCTAGACTCGGAATTTCGTAAATTATTGGAAAGAGAGCTCACCAAGTCTTTGCAAATAATAAGTAAAGAAAACGCAGATTTTAAAGAGATTTGGAAGTGTACCCATGAAAATGACTTTTTGTATGGATGGCACATGGGCAGAGCTGATGACTTTTGCAGGAATCAATTCTTTTTACACTATCACAAAGCCCCCGAAAAGGACGACATGAAAGAGATCCAAAAAATTCTGTTTAAACACGCCAAGGATTTTCGTGAACAACTCGAAACTTCTAATTAAGATTTGATACGAACTTTTTATTTTATTAAATCCGAACAATTATTGTTATGGAGTTATATGAAAAAAAATGCATACCGTGTGAAAGCGGAGGTACCCCATTATCTGAAGATGATGTAAAAAAGAACCTAGAACAAATTCCTAACTGGAAACTAAATGGAAAGAAAATTGAAAGGGAGTTCATTTTTAAGGACTTTAAAGAAGCAATGAAATTTGTAAACAATATAGCAGATCTTGCTGAGGGTGAGGGACACCATCCAGACATTCATATTCATTGGAATAAAGTTATGCTTGAACTTTGGACCCACTCGATGAGTGGACTAAGTGAAAACGACTTTATTGTGGCCGCAAAGATCAACATCTCAAAATTTAATTAATTTACATTTGACACGAACTGTAAATTAGAATTAATTTATTCCATACAAAACGTTATGTTTAGCACAGAAGACATTGTCTTAGATGTCCGGTGCAAGAAAACCGATTTTGCCAAAAATCACCAAACCAGATTCAGAGGATATAAAGACATTAGACAAAATGCTCAAAGACCTTATGAATGCGCCTACTCCGGAAATAGAAACTTCACAAAACAAAATTCCAAAACCCAAGCAACATCGTGAACTAAAACTTGGTACCTGTTATAAAAATTCGGACTGCAAAGAAGATGAAGTCCTTTTGAGAAATGTAACAAAACAACAATGCAAGGAAGCTGGAGGTAAGAGTTGGAAAGGTAAGAATGATTGCGAACCTATCTCAGATTAGTTTACTCTGTTTAATTGACATTTGTTATGAAATGTTAACGAGTCTTAGAATCAATTATGAGAAATATTAAAAAACAATAATATTCCATTGAGCTAGGCTTGAAAGGTTCCAAGACGATGTGGGCTTTATCATTTTCATTCTTTCTCTTATTTTCAATAAATTCGAGTTCAGTTTATGCCCAAAGCTCATCCGAGTCCATCAATCTATCTGAATGGACAACCTATACTGGAGAAAGCATTCTAACTGATCCCTTTGCTCAAAAAATTCTTGAAAATATTGAGATTTCAAAACAAAGAATTGCAGAGCTTCAAAATCCATCAATAATGACTGAAC
>JADFGC010000003.1:0-38589 GCA_022567895.1 Nitrososphaerota archaeon | reverse complement strand
CATGATATTCTTCAACTTGAATCATCTTGTGTTCCCATGATTTTTTTTCTTCGTTCCAATACACAGAATTGATTTCAGTTGGATCAGTCATGCCAATTTTTAGAAAAATTTGAACTTAAACATATTGGAAAACCAAAAGAGATTTGAATCAAGAATGAAATTAAAGTAATCTTGAAAATTCTTAATTCATAATTTTTCACTAGAAACCAAAAATACTAGCAATTGAAGCCATAAATCCTGATATTATTCCCCATAAATCGATCATATTTGGATATGGTTTCAAAAAAATAAAAGAGAATGTATGTTATATATGATAATTACCTGAAAATTCTTAATTCAAAGTTCTACAACTTTGACATTTTTGATTTCTGACACTGGAACGCCATCAATAGCAATAATTTCTGCTTTTGCAACGGATTTATCGTTTGAATTTGCTTTAGGATCAGGTTTTTCGCAACTATCACAAACGTCTTTTATCAAATCTCTAAGATATTCAGAAACGGATTGACCTTCTTGGTTACAAAGTTCTAACAATCGCTCATGTTCTTCTTTTGGAAGTTTGGTTGATATTGTTCTCATGTGGATTATAGTCTACTTTCAAGCAAAAATACTTTGGTAAACCTAGTAGAGACCATTGTAAACTACGGTTGATTATAAGAGACCAAGCTCACTTGTGTTCACATGAGTAGATTTATTTTCGTAAAAAATTGAGAAGAATTATTGGCAATTTTACCTATTGATGGAGGAAGATATGGCACAAAAGAAATGGTCGCGATTTTTGAGGAACAGAAAAAAATTGATTATCAATTAGAAATCGAAGGTGCTACAGCAGTATCTCAAAGTGAGATTGGAATGATTCCAAAAACAGTTGGAAAAAATATTCTAAACACAGCTAAATCTGGAAAAATTACTGCAAAAAGAATCAAACGGTTAGAAGCAAAAAGTGATCATGACACTGCGGCTCTTGTTGAGGCGCTAAGTGAAAAATGTAAACCTGAAGCAAAACCATGGGTCCATTATGGATTAACAAGTGGGGATTTGGTTGATACTAGCAATTCAATGCAAATGAGAGATGCATTCATCATCATACAACCAAAGGTTGCAAAACTTGGATTACTTTTATCAAAAAGGGCTGTAAAATATAAAAACATACCAGCTGTTGGTCGAACACATGGTCAACATGCAAGCATCATTTCCTTTGGATTAAAGTTTGCAAATTGGGCTTCAGAAATGAGTACGCACTTACAAAGAATTGAAGAAATGAAAAAAAGAGTGTTAATTTGTAAAACACTAGGTGTTGTTGGAACAGGTTCAATGATGGGTTCAAAAGCAGTCGAAGTTCAAAAAAGAGTCGCTAAAAAATTAAAGCTATTTCCCGCTGAAGTTGCAACTCAGATTGTTCCAAGAGAGAGATATGCTGAATATGTTTTTCAACTTGCACTTTTGGGTGCAACTCTTGAGAAAATTTCTATTGAGATTCGTAACCTACAGAGAACCGAAATCGATGAAGTTTCAGAACACTTCAAAAAAGGCCAAATGGGAAGCAGTGCCGTTCCAATGAAAAGAAATCCAATCAAAAGTGAGAGAGTTTCTTCATTATCAAAGCTCTTGCGTAGCCACATAGGAACTTCATTTGAGAACATTCCCCTATGGCATGAGAGAGATCTATCTAATTCAGCAAATGAGAGATTTATCATTCCAATGTGTTCTATTCTGCTTGATGAGATGATAGAAACAATGATTCGAATAATTCAGAATCTTCAAGTAAATGAAAAGAAAATAAAACAAAATATCTCCATTACAAAAGGACAAATCTTTGCTGAATTTGTTTTAGAAGCATTAATCAAAAAAGGAATTCCAAGATTTTCCGCATATAGAGATGTTCAAAGAGTTGCTTTTGCTGCAAACGACAAAGATATTCATTTCATTGATGCTATAAGACAAGATAAGAAAATCTCATCAAAGCTTACTGAAAAAGAAATAAAATCAATTTTCTCTCCAGAAAATCGTCTTGGTGCATCTGTTTCAATAATTAATAATGTAAATAGAACAGTTCAAAAAACTGCGAGAAAATTCATCTAGATTTTAGTAACGCTTTGTGAATTAGCGAACCATATTGCAAGGCTTTTTTCCTTTTGTTTGTAGAAATCTCAGGTACGCCAATTTTAGATGCTAATTTTCTAATGATGTGTTTTCGCATCAAATCATCTTTACCTGTAATTTTTTCTGAAACAGGAATGGATTTTGCATATTCAATGAATTCTTTTGATAATAATGGTTGAATAATTCGTACTCCAAATTCTGAAGTGACTTCGTTTACTGCTTGCATCATTTTTTGTTCATTATCAAGTTTTGAATTCATAAGTTTTATTACTTTGTCTTCACCTTCTTCAATTGCTTCTCTGTAAGCATTGTAACCACAGAAAAGCTCATCAATTCCATTTGCAGTTACAACATTTTTAATTCCAAGACTATTTGCTAACTTTGCAACATAATAAAACGCAATACAATTTTCATTCCATGAAAGATTGTCAGTATTAATTTTTTTATTAATTTTTGAAGCAATTTCATTAAATGAATCATGATCAATTTTAGAAATTTCATGATGGAAATTTAGAATCTCATTTACATCCTTTGCAAAGGCTATATCATGAGAGTCTGGAAATCCAATTGTTAGTAGGGTTATGTCAAATTCAAGATCTTTACAGATTTTTGATACTAGTGTGCTATCAACACCACCTGAAAACGCAATTCCGATTTTCTTTTCTGTGATCGATTCTTTGACAGCGTTTTGAATTTCTGTTAAGAGTTGGTTTTCCTTTTGCATGAAAGAGGGGTACAGGTTTATCTATTAATTTGATTATGAGAATTGTAATTCATGGCTCCAGAGAAATTATCATCTGATGAAATAGAAAACGAACTCAAAAGTTTAGATGGTTGGTCGGTAGTCAATAGTAAACTGCATAAAGACTTTCAATTTGACGATTTTAACCAGGCATTTGGCTTTATGGCTAGGGCCTCAATGCATATTGAAAAAATGAATCATCATCCAGAGTGGTTTAACGTATACAACAAACTTACTGTTGATTTAATGACTCATGACGCAGGCGGCATCACGCAAAACGATGTTAATCTTGCAAAAATTCTTAACTCTTTAGTTTAGTACTTTAGAATTTATATACAGAATACAATTCATTTTTCACAAATGGCATCAAGTCCTGCAGTATTAGATTCTGACTTTAGATACATCGATAAAAAGGGAAATCTAATGAAAACTCGTACAGAGTTATCAATTGCACAAATGCTTACCTTTTTGGAACAAGATTATGAATACAATTATGAATTAACTATTAACGGTAAATCCTTCATTGTTGATTTCAAAACAGACAATGGATTGATTCAAGTAATTGATAATGAAGCTGACATAAAAAAATACAAAGACATCAAAGAACTTTCTCCTGAAACAAAAATTATGGCAATTGGTCATCCAAAATATTCTGCACAAATTAGCGAGCTTGAAGAGATTGTATTCTATGACAAGAAAAGTCCTCAGACAGGCTCGATTTTTATAGAAGATCCTTCATTTGCATTTGATTATGCACACATTCTTCCTCTAGTGGAAAAATGCTCCATTCTACATGGACATACATCTTCTGTTATGGTAGAATTAGTTGGACAGATGAAAAACAATCTCTTAATTGACTTTGGTGAAGCAAAACAAATTATCAAAAATGTTCTTGGTGCTTTTGATCATAAATTCTTCATAAATAGAAGATACCTCAAAGAAGAAGATGATTCTCACTACAAAATAGTGTTTGAAGGTCCAAAAGGAATGTTTGATCTTCAAGTTCCAAAAAATACTACATATCTCTTAGAAGGAGAAGCTACGGTAGAAAACCTATCAACTGAATTGATTAAAATTCTAGCACCAAAGTTGCCATCAAATGTTGAAGCTATTGGAGTTTACATTTACGAAGGATACAACAAAGGTGCTCACATTATATCAAAGCTAGACAAATAATAGGAAATGGAGCCAAAAATTCAAGAGAAAGCTTGGAATCCTGAATTAGAATTAAAGATACTAAAACAATGGGAGGAATCTCACCTTTACGATTTTGTTCCTAAAGAAGAGAACTTTACAATCGATACTCCTCCCCCATATCCTTCTGGAAGACCTTGGCACATTGGTGCAGCAGCTCATTATGCTCAGATAGATATGATTGCAAGAACCGCTAGAATGGATGGAAAAAATGTGTTTTTTCCACTTGGAATTGATAGAAATGGATTACCGGTGGAGCTTTACACAGAAAAAAAGCACAACATCAGAATGCGTGAAACAGAACGCGGAAAGTTTCTTGATCTTTGCAAAGATGCACTAGATGATTTAGAAGCCGAAATGATTCAGATAATGAAAAACCTTGGTCTTAGTGGTGATTTAGAAAATCATTACAGGACAGATTCTGAAGAATATAGAGCGTTAACGCAGGCCACGTTCATTGATTTATGGAATAAAGGAATGATTTACCTTGCAAACAGGCCAAATAACTATGATTGGATATCAGGAACTACAATTGCTGATGCTGAAATCACTTACTTAGATATTACAACAAAACTTGTTTACATGAAATTTCAGATTAAAGATTCTGATAAAACTATAACAATTGCCAGTACAAGACCTGAACTTTTGTGTACATGTAAAACAATTATTGTTAATGAAGAAGATGAAAGATACACTGATTTAATTGGGAAAAAAGTAATTGTTCCAATTTCAAATCAAGAAGTTGAAATTAAAACACATCATTCCACTCAAAAAGATTTTGGTTCTGGTGCAGTAATGGTGTGTAGTTATGGTGATCATAATGATGTTGCATTATTTAGAGAATTAAAACTTGAAGAGGTAATTGCAATTGGATTAGATGGAAGAATGACTGAAGCTGCGGGTGAATATGCAACACTCAGACCAAAACAAGCAAGAGCAAAAATCATTGAGGATTTAGAGAAGAAAGGATTCTTAGATAAAGTTGAAGATATTGTACATAGAACGCCAGTATCTGAAAGAAGTAAAAATCCAATTGAAATCATTCCAATGGAAGAATACTATCTAAAACAATTAGATTCAGTTGAAAAGATGAAAAAGTTAGGTTCTGAAATTAAATTTCATCCTCCAATGCACAAACAAATTCTCATGAACTGGCTTGATTCAATTAATATTGATTGGCCAATTTCAAGACGAAGGTACTATGGTACTGAAATTCCCATCTGGTATTGCAAAAATTGTTCAGAACCACACGTACCAGAACCTGGAAAATACTACATGCCATGGAAAGAGGATCCGCCAATAAAACAATGCAAAAAATGTAGTTCTACAGATTTTGTAGGCGAGGAAAGGACGTTTGACACATGGATGGATTCAAGTATTTCACCACTTTTTGTTTCAAAATATTCCAAAGATGATGATTTTTTCAAAAAGACATATCCTGCTACAATTAGACCACAGGCAAAAGACATTGTTCGTACATGGTTGTACTATACATTGCTTAGATGCGAACAACTAACTGGAAAAAAACCATGGTCAGAAGCTTGGATTATGGGTTATGGTCTTGATGAAAAAGGAATGAAGATGAGTAAAAGCAAAGGAAATGCAATTGATCCTCTTCCAGTAATTCAAAAAATGGGAGCTGATACATTTCGGTTTTGGAGTGCAAGTGAGATTAATCATGGATATGATTTTAGATGCAACGAACAAAAAATTGAATCTACAAAAAAATTTCTTAGTAAACTTTGGAATGTTTCAAGATTTTTGTCTAGTTTTCCTGTAATTGATTCAGGAACTCCTTCTGCCACAGACAAGTGGATTTTATCAGAGCTTGACAAACTTGTGGAAGAATGCAAAAAAGGTTACAAAGAATACAACTTTTTCGTGCCAGCAATTGCACTTCGAGAATTTACATGGAATGTTTTTGCAGCACACTATATTGAGATGGTTAAGGCAAGAGCGTATGGTATTGGGTTTTCAGAAGAAGAAAAAAATGGAGCTATTTACACACTTCACAAAATATTATCGACTATTTTGAAACTATTAGCACCAATAACTCCATTTATCACTGACTATTTGTGGCAGACTTTGTATTCAAAAGAAAGTATTCACAAAGAGATGCAAGTGGAAAAAGAATCTCATGAAGATATGACAAAATTCACGAAGGAAATTACAGAATTTAATTCTAAAATATGGAATGAGAAAAAGGCAAAAGGACTTTCACTGAAGGATTCTATTGCAAGTACTGTTCCTGAAGGTTTATCACAGTTTGAAAAAGATTTGAAATCTATGCATAATCTAAAGTGATTATACTTTCATAATGACAAAACTAGTTTTCTTTTGTCTGTTTTGTCATATTGATAAAATACTTGTGTAATGAAACATCTGATGTAAGTTCTGGATGAAATGCGGTTGCCAAAATATTGTCCTGTTTTACTGCAACAATTTCATCATTAAATTTTGAAATTATTTCAACATTATTTCCAACCTCAATAATTGTTGGTGCACGAATGAAAACTCCATTAAATTTTGGTATATTTATTGAATTCATCTCAACATCGGCCTCAAATGATTCTCGTTGTCGTCCAAAAGAGTTTCTTTCAACTTGTACATCAAGTAATTCTAATAATGGTTGATCAGTTGTTCCAACAATTCTATCTTTAGCTTCTTTTGATAGTAAAATCAAGCCAGCACAAATTCCAAACACAGGCATTCCACCTTCAATTTTTTCTTTAATTTTTTTCAAAGAACCATTAATCAATGAAAGCTGTCCAATCACTGTACTTTCTCCTCCAGGAATTATTAATCCATCAAGTTCTGAGATTTGTTCAGGAGTTTTTACAGTTTGTACTTTACCATTAATTTCTAATTCTTCTAAAGCATTTTGTGTAAAACGAACATTCTCTTCTACATCTCCTTGAACAGCTAAAACTCCAATATTTAATTCACTCATACAGTACTACCACGTTCTTGCATTCTTAATTCTAATTTGTCAACATCTAATCCTAACATTGATTGTCTTTCATCAATCATCTTTTGAGCTTCTTTGACTTTATCTGGATCTTCCCAGAATGTTGTTGCAAGAACGACTGCTCTTGCTCTTTCTTTTGCGTCATCTGCTTTGAAAATTCCTGAACCAACAAAAATTCCATCACATCCTAATGACATCAAATATGCTGCATCTGCAGGCGTTGCAATTCCACCTGCTGCAAAATTAACAACAGGTAATCTTCCAAGCTTTGCAGTTTCTTTTACAAGGTCGTATGATACATGAAATTCTCTAGCCATCTTGACAAGGTCTTGGTCGTCGCCAGAATCATAAATTGATTTGATTGTTCTAAGTTCATCATTTACTTTTTTGATATGAGTAACAGCTTCTGCAACATTTCCTGTTCCAGGTTCTCCTTTAGTTCTAATCAATGCAGCACCTTCTTCTACTCTACGTAATGCTTCTGCTAGTGAGCGTGCACCATTAACAAATGGAGTTGTAAAGTCCCATTTCCAAATATGATGACTTTCATCAGCTGGTGTTAGAACTTCTGATTCATCAATCATATCAACATCAGTTTCTGCAAGAACTTTTGCTTCATACACATGTCCAATTCTGCATTTTGCCATGACAGGAATTGTTACGGAATCCATAATTTCTTGAATAACTCTAATGCTTGCAGTTCTTGCAACACCACCAGCTGCTCTTACATCTGATGGTAGTTTATCTAAAACCATTACAGAGACAGCACCGGCCTCTTCTGCAATTTGAGCTTGTTCAACTGTTGTGACATCCATAACAACTCCATTTTTTAGCATGTGAGCAAGACCACGTTTTACAGTTGAAGTGCCACGAATAACAGAATTGGAATCTATACTTTCATTGATTATTCCCTTTGCATTTTTTATATCGCCAGAAAGAGGAATCATGAGTTTATGTTAGCTCGTGGATATTTATTCTATTAAACCTAAATGCTGTCTAAGAAAACATCTATTTTATTCCAAAGAGAGGGTTCCTGAACCGCTCAAAAACCATTGTTCTGAGATCTTGCTGTTTGGTTTTATTTCAAAATTAATTGGTTCTGTTCCCAAGTCTGCTTTAATTGCGGAATCAAAAAGCAAAGTTAACTTTATTGTGTTATCATTATCTTCAGAGTCAAATGTTTGAATAATTATTACCATTGAATCTTTTTCACCTGAAACGCCTAAAGATGATACTCTGACTTTGCCAAAGGCTGCATCGTAGATGTTATCTCCAACAATTATTTCTCCTCCAGTGACCTTAAACTTGGAAGTATTAGATCCTGTCATTAAATTTTCAATAAATATTTCTCCTGAAAGTCCAGTTGTAACAGATTCGTCATAGATTGAGGTAGCTGTTCCATCAAAAGAGATAGAGTGTAATTGTTTTACAGTGTCTAACTGGGTCAGAGTTCCATAGTATTCTCCTGATTCAACCTTATCTAGCAAAGTTTGTAGTCTTTGTTCTAATTGTACAATTCTTTGTTCAAGTTTTTCTATTAACTTAATAGCTCTGTCTAATGCCATTGATTCTTTTTCTGTTTGTTTTTCAGCTAATCGTGTTAGTTTTTCGGCTTGGTAAATTTCTTTTATAGATAATATATCTCCCATACCATTAGGTGCACAATGATTTTCTGAGTATCCGAAATCACCATGACGTTCATGACCCTTTAACGCATTCTTACTCACGGTAATTTCATGTGCATTACCAGGATTTCCAGGTGGGACATGACAAATTGTTGTAGTACCGCTCATATGGACTACAGTGGCATCGCTGAATTCTTGAATATCATCTTCATCATCTTCTTCGTCATCATCGTCGTCTTTTACTTGGTTTTGAGCTAATTTCTTTTCTTGACCTTTTCCAACACCTTCTGGTTTTCCTTTCTGTTTTTCTTCATCTTCTTCATCTTCATCGGAATCTGCAAAAACGGTATTGATTAGATTTAGGGAATTAGTTTGATCCACAAATTCTGTACTAGAATTAGATATGGATGACGGAAAGCTAGAAAGTCCTGCTATTAGGACTGCCATTAAAAAGATAGCACTTACTTTAATTCCCATTATATCAAAAATAAGCTTAATGAATTTAACAATTACGTAGTATTACTACGACAAACAAAGTTTGTCACAATTTATTATTACATTGTTTGAGGCTATGTTGAAATTAACTTTACAATTTTTTCGAGTTTACTCTGTTAATTGAGAAATAATCTGATCTAGTTCAGCTTCTACCATGGTAATGATTGGAGGAACAAATTTCTCAGTTGCGTTTTGTTCTGGCCAGTGAATTTGATTTACTTGACCATTAAGGGTTATTTTTAATGATGATTTTTGATATTCTTTTACATCATCATTTATTGGAAATGATTCATTTGGAATTGCCATGAATCCAGTTTCTTTAATTAATGCAGTTAGCTTTTTCATTTTATCTTCATCAAGTTTTGAAAATTTATCAGGTTTTGTAACTCCTTCTTCTGTTACTGTGTATCTTACATCACCATTGTTTTGAATTGATAAAATTTCACTTTTCTGAGCACTAACTCTTTCAGTTACACCAAAGGAGACTTCTTTGAGTTGGTGTTTTGTATATTCAAACTCAATGACATCATTTGGGTTTGCAGCTGAAAAAGGAATTTCAGGTTGTGAAATTAGTGATATTCCAATTAATATTGCGAAAATAACTGGAATTGCGCCTACTATTATGATAACTGGTTTTACCATGATTATAGCCTTTTTTATCTTCATGCTTGCATTCGCAAATAAATCTTGGTAAAAATAACTTAAAATTCTACGATTATTTTTCTTTGTTTGTGGGGTCGTAGCCTAGCCTGGTAGGGCGACAGTATCTACGAAATAGATCACCGCTAAGGGCTCCAGAGGTTAAACTAAGCTACTGACGAAAAGATGATGTAAGTTTGGAGCTGTAGTGACCCGTAGGTCGCCGGTTCGATTCCGGTCGGCCCCACGTTTTCCTGTTTAAATGAAATTAATTTTCTTTTGAACGAAGTACGTTAAGTGCTGAGCCTGCGCGGAACCATTCAAGTTGAAAATTATTGTAGGAATGATTAAGTGAAATTTCCTCTTTTGAGCCATCATCATGTTGAATAATGCATTTAACAGGTGTTGCTGGTTTTAGATTATTTAATCCTATGATGCTAATTCTATCATTTTCTTTGATTTTATCATAATCACTTTCATTTTCAAAAGTTAATGCAAGTATTCCTTGTTTTTTCAAATTTGTTTCATGAATTCTTGCAAGGCTCTTTACAATTACAGCAGCACAGCCCAAAAATCTTGGTGTCATAGCAGCATGTTCCCTACTACTACCTTCACCATAGTTACTGTCACCAATTATTACCCACCGAATTTGTTTTGCCTTGTATTGTCTAGCAATTTTTGGACAGGGTTCTATTTCGTTTGTTAGAATGTTTTTTCCTTTTCCGACTTCATCATTGAATGCATTAACTGCTCCAAGCAACATGTTATCACTGAGATTATCAAGATGACCTCTAAAGGACAACCATGCTCCTGCTGGAGAAATATGATCTGTAGTACACTTACCTTTAGCTTTAATCATAATTGGTAATTCTTCGAAATCCTTTCCATTCCAAGTATCAAATGGTTCTAAAAGCTGTAATCTGTTACTGTTTTTATTAATAATTACTTCAACACTTTCAGGATTTTTTGAAGGTTCAACGTAAATTCCCTCCGGTCTTTTGAACCCATTTTCTGGAACTTCGGGTGATTTTTTTGGTGGATCTAATTTGAATTTAGAACCATCTTTTGCAGTTAATGAATCAGTTAGAGGATTAAATGAAAGATTTCCACCAAGAGCTAGTGCAATTACTAATTCTGGACTTCCAAGAAAGCTCATTGTTTCTCTTCTTCCATCATTGCGTCCAGGAAAATTTCTGTTAAAAGAAGATACTATTGTATTTGGTTCACCTTTTTTTAATTCTGGTCTTGTCCATTGTCCAATACATGGTCCACATGCATTTGCAAGAACTGTTGCGCCAATGTCTTTGAGTGATTGCATTTGTCCGTCTCTTTCAATTGTAGCTCTTACTTGCTCAGAACCAGGAGTAACGAGCAAAGGAATTTTTGATTTTATTCCTTTTTCTTTTGCTTGTTCTGCAAGACTTGCGGCTCTAGACATGTCTTCATAGGAAGAATTTGTACAACTTCCTATCAATGCAACTGAAATTTCATCAAGATAGTTGTTACTTTTAACATCTGATGAAAGTTGGGAAATTGGTCTTGCTAAGTCAGGACTATGTGGTCCAACAATTTGCGGTTCAAGGGTTGAAAGATTAATTTCAATTACTTTATCAAAATATTTTTCTGGATTTTTTTCTATTTCAGGATCTGGAGTAAGCAATTCTTTATGTTGATTTGCAAGCTCTGCAATTTTTTCACGATTTGTATATTTTAGATAAGTTTCCATTCTTTCATCATATGGGAATATAGAACATGTTGCACCAACTTCTGCGCCCATGTTAGTGATTGTTGCTTTTCCCGTACAGCTAATTGATTTTGTTCCAGGACCAAAGTATTCAATTATTGAATTTGTTCCACCTGATACAGTTAGTTCGCCAGCAACTCGTAAAATGATATCTTTTGGTGCTGTCCAACCATTTAGTTCACCAGTAAGATGAACACCAATACGTTTTGGGTATAGAACTTCCCAAGGCATTCCTGCCATAGTTTCTGCAGCATCAACACCACCGACTCCAATTGCTACCATTCCTAGACCACCAGCATTTGGTGTATGAGAATCAGTTCCAATCATCAAGCCACCAGGAAATGCATAGTTTTCAAGAACAACTTGATGGATTATTCCAGCACCTGGTTTCCAAAAACCAATTCCATATTTGCTAGCTGCTGATTGTAAAAATTCGAAGACCTCACTATTTTCATCTAAAGAAACTCGCATGTCAGTTTCCCCTTCAACTTTAGCTCGAATCAAATGATCACAATGTACTGTTGTTGGTAACGATGTTTGTTTTAGTCCAGCTTGAATAAACTGAAGTATTACCATTTGTCCTGTTACATCTTGTAAGGCAACTCTGTCAGGTCTAAGAAAAACATAGTTTTTACCATCATCAAGATTTTTTTCTTCAATTTCAACAAGATGTCCTGCAAGAATTTTTTCTGTAAGTGTAAGTGGTCTATCTACGATCTTTTTGAATTTGTTAATGTTTTCTTCAGATTTTTTGTACACATTTGAAGCCATTTCTGGAGTAGTTTCTATTTCCACAACTAGTTTTAGTTCAAGACTGAATTTAATATTTCGAATTTCTTTTTAATAGGTGTGAAATTTCCTAACAATTATAAGCGAAAAACAGTTTTTTAGATATGTTGTTTGGGGGAGTATTTTAGAATCTCACTTTTGAGGTAGAGGTCATTAAAGATGGTTAACAAAGGTTTTCCTAAATTTGGTATGTCACAAGCTGGTGCATTTGTTGCTGCATTAAAGAACTATAATTTGCCAGATTTTATTTTAGTATTAGTTGCAAAAGAATGTGAATCCGATTTATTGGAACGCGGTAGAATTGATGATAGATTACAAAGTATGAATGATCGTGCACTTGAATTGTTGCACAAAGTCTTTGTTGATTGTGAAGAAGATGACGCAGGAAATTTTGCTCAATATCGTTTCTTTGCATATGTTTCAAGTATGTATCATAAATGTGAAGTTTTAATCAATGAAACTATTCCAGGGTTTTCAGGTAAAAACCACAAAGTACTTGTTGCTGTAAAAAGTAATGGCATGTACATTGCAATTGCATTTAACAAAGCTACTGGAAAGCCTGTCAACAAACATGAAACGACAAAATTCTATAACATCGTAGACGATATCAAGAAAGGAGATCATGGTACTCAATTAGGTGATGCGATTTTTGGTTCTTCAGTGGGCTTTAGAGGAGAGGCGCTGGTGGAACTTGAAAAACTCAGCAAATCTAGAAAGCAAAATGCTGAGTATAAATTAGATTTCAAGACTGCCAGTTTTGAGAACAATATCTATTCAGTTACAAAGTGTTAACACATAGTCAACATTAAATCCACTTTATTCCCTCATTTTTGTAATATTTTTTCTTAGCTTTTGAATGTCGTGGTCTAACATGTAAGATTACATTACAACAAGGACATTTTGTTCCATTCCATCTAAAATAAACATCACAAACACTACAACGTTTTTGTCCATTATTATAATGAAGTAAAGTATCACCAAGTGACAGACGAAATTTTGTTTTACAATTACCTTTACAAATAAACACGAAGAAAATTGGAAATTTTAATTTAAAAGAAAATGGTAATTTGACTATAACCGAAAACTTGACATATCAATTGTTAAAAACATTGGTTTTTCTTTGGTTTTTTCAAAATCTTTTCCATATTGTTCAAAGTTTAAATCACTGTAGAAATGTTTAGTCCACACATCATGTACATCCGGAATGAATCTTTTGTATCTAGCCTGTCGTAGTAATTCATGAGCAATCTCATGAGATACAGCAGTACAATTTTTTTCAGCTAAAAATAACACATCATCTTGATTTTTTGGTTGTTGCCACCAAACCATTCCAAAATTTTCTGCATGATATCCTTCACAGGTACAATCTGTCCAAAATGGTCTGAAGTGACTCAAATAGAAATGATAAGTATCTTTTCCACGTTCTTGGTGATCTTTTGCAAGAAGATGAGTATCTAATCTTTGAAAAAGGTTTCTTGGAGTAGTAATCATTTCATCCGTTTTGATTTCAAAATCTTTTGAAAAGTGTTTTTTTATCCAAACTTTGTAGAATTGTGCCATTTGTTTAACGTATTCATATTCAGTTTTTCTTTTATCTAGATCTTGTTCTTTAATTACAAAAATGAAATGAAGTAACATTGTAATAAAAAGAGGTGATTAAGTTTGGCCTTCTATTCCCATTAGAGTTAATGTTGAACGGATTTTTTCGATCTTTCTAATTTTCCAAGTAATTGTTTCTCTAAGTTTTTCAACAGTATCTGATTCGATTTTTGCCAAAACGTCATACGCTCCAAAGGTTCCATGAACCTCTTTGACACCTTCAAGACCTTTCAGTTGTTGTATGATTGCTTCTTCAGATCCTAATTCACAATTTATTAGAACGTAAGCTGTTGCCATGATTTTACTAATACTATGGGATATATCAATAAACCGATTATTTTCAACTTATTTTTTATTCCTTATCCATTAATTTAAAAAATAATTGTTCCCCGGTTCTGACTCGCACAGGATCATTGGTGATAGCCATTCTCCTCCCTGAGATCTTTAACCGGGGCTGCCCAATATGTAGCACATCTGGGTGAATTAGAAATCATTGGCATCATTACGATCTACATCATTCTAATCCGTCTATGTGCCTGCTCTAAGGGCACTATGAAATTTACTTAGTCAAATATTAATCCAGACAGTTTAATTTCGAATCCAACGACTGGAACTCGAATCTTAAAGTTCTCTTCTTTAACCTTAGAATCAATCTCACCAATGATTCCATATGGTTTTCCATTAACTATGATTTCAGCTGTACTTCCTTCAGCAAAAGTTGGATGAGAAGATGTTTTTGTGTTGCATTCAATATTAAATCCAGTTTTTAATGTTGATTGCATAATTGATTTAATTTCAGAGAAATTAGCATCATTATGAGCGTTAACGCAAGCTAAATGGATTTCTTCATTTACAGGATTACCTTTTGAAAAAACTGTTCCAGTTTCGAACATTTTTTGTGGATAAGGTTCATGAATATTACTTGACAAATTATTTATCAATCCAGCTAGAATGAAATCACGAAGAATTGTATGTTCTTGACTTTTTGAGTCCATTACGGACATCATGTTAGATGAATCACGATTTGTAAGATCGTAAAGAATTCTTTTGCTTGTTAAACTTGAATTAAGAGCTTCCATGTATCCAAGGCCCACCATCGTATGACTCAAACTGTTCAAGGTTTCAAATTCATGGTTTTTTTGTCCAAGAGTTTGAGGGGGAGAAAGGTTTGGGGTGAGATTTTCAATTCCATAACCCAAAGCAACTTCTTCTACCAAATCCATAGTTCCAAAGATATCAAACCGATATCGTGGGACAGTACAAACAATGTTTTTGTTTTTTGCAGTAGCTTCTAGCCTGCATTTTTTTAAAGTACTAACAATTTTTGCTGGTGAAAGATTCAAACCTAACATAGAATTTGCTAAATTCTCATTTAGAATGATTTTTCTGTCCTTGAATTGAGGGGTAGAATTTTTTGCTCCAGAAATGTTTACTGTACAAAGCTCAAATCCAGCACTTTGAAGAATCATAGCGACAACTGATAACATATCTTCAACATCAATTTTGTCAGTTCCTGTAACTTCAACAAAAAGATTTTTCGTTTTTGTTGTAACAGTTGTCATTAACGAATTAATTATTGGTGGAAAAGAAACTGTATTTCCAGTTGAATCAAGTATAATTGGAACTTTAGGAGAATTTCCTAATATGTGGCCGTAATCTTGGCCAACTTGGGAGTTTTTTAGAATTTCAGAAATGCTGTTTTCTTTTGTTGAATTTAGAGGAATGAATTTGTGGTTTCTTGTAGTTGTTGTGTATGATAATGGGAATGAAATTGTGTCTAAATCATGAATTCCAATTGAAGATTTTTTGCGACGTCGACCTATACCAAAATGAAGATCCTCTTGCATAACAATAATTTGTCGTAAAACTTTGTCGTCGATTTTTCCATTTCTTGCAACAATTCCTGTAACAAATGGTCTTACCTTGCTTACTGATGAATCAACCTTAATTTGAAAACTGCCTGCTTTTTTGATTTTTAGTTTTTGTATTCCTTTTTTAGTTCCTAATAGTCCTTGCAAACCTAATGCAATTCCAAAATCAGTAGAGTAATCAGGACGATTAGGGCTGTATTCTACACGAACGATGTCATTTCCTTCAGATTCTATATCTAAACCAAGAAACGGAAGTGTTTCCATAATTTTTTTTCTATTTGTTTTTCCAACTAATTTTTGAAGTCTTGGAAGTTCAAGTTCAACTACTGGCATTTTGAAATACTCCTTAACCATTTCAAGTTGTTATTGTAAAATTCTCTAACATCATCTAGTCCATATTTTAGCATTGCAATTCTTTCAATTCCTCCACCCCAAGCTAGAACAGGTTTTGTTATTCCAAGAGGCTTTGTAACTTCTGGTCTGAAAATTCCCATTCCAAACAATTCAACCCATTTATCTAATCTTTCGTTGTACACCATGGATTGCAATGATGGTTCAGTGTAAGGAAAAAATGTTGGCCAAAATTTTACTTTGGTAAGACCCATTCTTTTGTAAAACTCTCGTTGAATTCCCATCAAGTCACGTAGAGTTGTATTTTTTCCAACAACGATTCCTTCAATTTGATTAAATTCAACTAGATGTTTATAACTGACTTTTTCATTTCTAAAAACTCGTCCTAATGAAAAAACTCTTGCTTCATCAGGTTTGTGATCAGCTAAATATTTTATTGTGACACAAGTAGTGTGTGTTCTTAAAACCATCTTACGCGCTTCGGCAATATTCCACATGTATCTCCATCCATTCTTGTGAGTTTTTGAAACTTGCTGAATCTGTTTTGGAGTGGCAATTTTTTTAGAAATTATGCCATCAAGATAGAATGTATCTTGCATCTCTCTTGCAGGATGGTCTTGAGGAGTAAATAGAGCATCGAAATTCCAGAAACTTGGTTGAGTAAGAGTTCCAAGAATTTCACTGAATCCAAGTGTGACAAAAATTTCTCTGATTTCATTAATTGTATCTTTTAGAGGATGTGTTTTTGCGACAAAAACTTGTGGAACAGCTGCTTCAACATCAATAGCTTTTTTGATACTAACATCTTCAGAAATTTCAATTTTTTCAATTAAGGAAATTTTTTGAGATTTTTCTATCTCTTCGATGATAAAGTTTGGTCTTTTTTTGAGAGACTCTAGGGTGTTTTTGTCCTCTATTTCATCAATTAGGATTTTGTTTGTTCCAATTTTTTTGATGATTTTTTCCTCTGATGTTTCAGATGGTGCGCTTTTTAATGAGACATTTTCTCCGTCAGTTTCAACCCAATTGTTTTTTCTAGCTATGCCCATTGCAGGACCAAAAATGGATTGTAGTTCTTTTTTTAATTCATTTAATTTCTTAGGTTCTTCTTTTAGAAGATTAAGTAATTGTCGTTCAG
This sequence comes from Nitrososphaerota archaeon, assembly GCA_022567895.1. Lineage (GTDB taxonomy): Archaea > Thermoproteota > Nitrososphaeria > Nitrososphaerales > Nitrosopumilaceae > DRGT01. The sequence goes on along the minus strand of JADFGC010000003.1, from coordinate 21,331 downwards.
GTAAACCCTTTGCGTTTGCTTCTAATCCATTTTCACCAAGTCGAAGATAGACTTGTTTTGATTCTTCAATATTTGCTAAGTTTTTTAGCTTAAGCCACTCAATTCCCCGTCTTACTTGATCAGGAGTTAATCCAGTTGTAGCACCAATTTTTTCTGGGGTTAGTTTTGGATTGTCATTTAACAATCTGATAATTTTTTTTTCAATCTCATGAAAAACTTGAGACATCAGCAGTGAGTTCGAAAAAGACTTTTTAAACCTTAACCTAAGTCATTCATGAATGTCGACTGATGATTTTGTCGTAACCCCATGGCATGTGGAGGGTAAAATTGATTATGATAAATTAATCAAGAGGTTTGGTACTCAAAAAATTACAAATCAGCTTTTGGAACGAATAAAGAAAATAGCTGGAGAAGATCATTTCATGCTGAGAAGAGGAATCTTCTTTTCCCATAGGGATATGAATCGAATTTTAGATGATTATGAAAAAGGAAAGAAGTTTTTCCTATATACTGGTCGCGGACCTTCTGGTCACACCCACATTGGTCATTTAGTACCATGGGTTTTTGCAAAATGGCTTCAAGACAAATTTGGAGTGAATATGTATTTTCAGTTAACTGATGATGAGAAATTCTTTTCAAAGCAAAACTTGAAACTTGATGAGGCAAAAAAATTCGCTTATGAGAATGCTCTGGATTTTATCGCATTAGGATTCAAACCAGAAAATACGAAAATAATTATCGATACAGAAAATATCAAGGAGCTCTATCCAATAGCTGCTGAGGTTGCAAAGAAAATCAATTTTTCAAACATTAAAGCAGTTTTTGGATTTACAAATGATACAAACATTGGAATGATTTTCTATACAGCACTTCAATCTGCACCATGTTTTATTGAGGATAAACCAGTACTGATTCCTCTTGGAGTTGATCAGGATCCTCATTTTAGACTAACAAGAGATGTTGCACCAAAGATTGGAAAGGAAAAACCCGCCATTATTCACAATATTATGATTCCAAGTTTGCAAGGACCTGGTGGAAAAATGTCAGCATCAGAAGAAAATACTACCATTTACACTACAGATACTCCAGATGTCGTGAAAACGAAAATCAACAAGTATGCCTTTTCAGGTGGACAGCCGGATGTTGATCAGCATAGAAAATTAGGTGGCAATCCAGACATTGATGTATCATATCAATATCTTAGAATTTTCTTTGAACCAGATGATAATGCATTAAAGAAAATTTATGATGAATACAAGTCAGGCAAATTGTTAACTGGTGAGCTAAAAGCAATCTTAATTGAAAAAATTAATGGTTTTCTAAAAGTGCATCAGGAAAAGCGTGAAAAGGCTAGAGATCAACTTGACAAATTTCTCTTTGAAAATAAATGAACATTAGAATTTCTTGTAGAGACAAATACGAAGCACAAAAACTTTCTAGTTTACTGTCCATTAAAGACAGCAAAGAGACATTAATTACAGAAATTTTGAATGTTGTTGATACTGAGGTTGTTGTTTGCCTAAAAGACAAATCTGCCCATAGTATACTTTTCAAAAGTATCCATGACGTAGAATTGTTTGCTGATTTTATTCAATCAGTACTAGAAAAAAAACACAAAATCGTTGAAGCAACAATTTCTAATGAAGAAATTGAAATCGTAAAAGAATAGAACTAAACTAGAGATTTGTCTACTTCGCCTTCCATAATTTCTTGAACTTTGAGAAAATACAGTTTTGTAGAATATGGCATATGATCTAAATTTTTCTCAACTGCCATCATAAAGTATTGAACCGCACGCTTTGAAATGTCTAGATTGAATTTCATTTGTAGTATTGGATCTTGCTTTACCTTAATTTTGTCTTGAAGCCATGGTGGTGCCATATCTTTTGTTTCTTTGATAATTTTGCTATACCAGAATGCAAGATTTTCAGGATGTAATCCCTCTTGTAGGTTTGTTACATCATTATCAATTTGCTTCATCATGTGATTGATTATTGGCATGATTACGTGTGGAAATTTTTTGTTTTATCACACTTACTCAAACATAGAATAGTTACTTGTCAATTCAAGAGAAGTTTCCTTGAGAGTCTATTTCTGATTTATTAATTCTCGATGTGGAAATCTTTTTTCCATCTTTAGCCAAAACCATTGGCACCACAACAACCTCAACTTTTGGAAGATTTTTTTCGGCTCTAAGCTTGTTAAGAACATCTCCCTGAAAACTTGTTTCATCACTTGTAACCAAAGCTTGTACTTCACCTTCAAGAACTGCTGGCCCAAAATCATTGTCAAGTTTGCTAATTCTAAATGAAGATCTTGGAAAATTTTGTTCAATCACTGAAGTTAGTGATACAAGTCTGGTGGAATAGTCATTGGTTGTTTTTTTTCCTTTTTTTTCTGCCAGTTCATCACTAGTTAATCCAATAATGACAGTTGATGAAATCTCAAATGCTTTTTTTAATAATTCAATATGTCCTTTATGGATTATATCAAAAGTTCCGCCTGTAGCAACAAGTTCGTATTTTGCCATTATTTGATTTTACACTCTTTGAAAATAAATTAGCTAGGTCACAAGTATTAGAATTATTGGACCTTTTGATGCTAGTGGAACTGCATTGGTATCCCACACAAATGTTTCAACAAAATACAATCCTGTATTCTTTGGAGTCCATTTTACTTCCGGAAACTTAGCTCCTGCAGAGCTAAATGAACCTTCATAGATTCCGATAAATTCAACAAATGCTTTTTCACCTGATTGTTTTACTTGAACATAGTATCTGTATGGTTGCTCGGATGTTTCTTGATCTTCAGAATACTGAATCCAAATTTTGCTTTCAATATTTATTCTGTTTCCTGCTTTAACATCTGATAGTTTGTTTCCTTCATCATCTTTTATTGAAATGTCATTAATTGTAACAAGTTTTGTTAAAGCCTCAGAATGTGAAATCTCAACATTTTGAATGTTAGAGTAATAGTTTGCAGACTCTGCAAAAACTTTGTAACCTAATGAACGTGAATCAAATTTTTCATAAAATTCAAAATTTGTACTAGAATTACCTCCTATGGGTTCTTCAAGTTCAATTGTTGCAATACCTAAAATTCTAGGTGGCTGAAAGGCATCAAAAAATGCAACATGGACTTTGGTTTGAGATGCTTCTCCAGCAGCATTGTTTGTGATAGTTCCTGAAATTTTGATATTTTCTCCAATTTCAGTGATTTCAGAATCTATTACAAGCTGCACATTTTTTGGTGATGCTGATGTAAAACCAAGAAGGTTTACTGAGACACTAGTTATGGCAGAATTTGGATTTGGCGATTTTATCACATATGGGGATTTACCAAATGGTGGAATGACGTCAATAACTGTTGTGCCAATTGCTGTTTCAAGTGGTTGTTTATTGATATCATCATAAAATCCAGCCCACACTTTAACTTGAGTAATTGGAAAGTTTTTCAGATTTTCAACTTCTCCAATAATTACAGTATATCCATCATCATCTTTGAAATTGTATGGCGTAAAGCTAGTAAGTGCGATTCCAAACTGCGATGGTTGATCAGTTTTTTGAGAAAAACTAGAGCTAATTGGAAACAACAAAAGTGCGAAAAATACTATCAGTATGATACTTTTCATATGTTCAAATTTACTCAAAGTGTTTAATTTTGTACGATATATCATAATGTCAACAAGGTAGGTTACAAGGTTTAACCTAATAGAATCATTGATTAGAAAATAAGAAAAAGAAGTTATGAATTAAAATTAGTTTATTTTCGTCTTGCTGTTATAACAATCCAGTAAACTAATCCTGGAGCCAAACCAACAATAAGAGGAATCCATACAGGCCAACCATCTGCTGCTGTTGTCATGTATTTCAGACCCTAACTAATCCTATTTAAATCCATCTTACATTCTAAAATCCCAAACTGATCGTTATAAAAAATTGTAATGGACTGAGAGGGATTTGAACCCTCGACCCCCCGCGTGCAAGGCGGGTATTCTACCAGTCTAAACTATCAGCCCTGAGTTTTGTGAATTCCGTGTTGATTTTAATTGTTGTCTTGGCAAAGATTTTATTTGCTATTTTGCATTTTTTGTTAATGGTTTTACTAGAATCACAAATTAAACTAAAGACAGGAGATCAAGCACCTGACTTTGATTTAATTGGAATTGATGACAAAAACCATTCACTAAATGACTACAAGGACTATGATGGTTTGCTTGTACTTTTCACATGCAATCACTGCCCTTATGTGAAAGCTAAAGTTGAAGCAATCAAAGAAATTCATGAGAAATTCAAAGACAAAGTTGCACTTGTTGGAATCAATAGCAATGATCCAACAAACTATCCTGATGACAATTTTGAAAACATGAAAAAAACTGCACAGGAAAAAGGAATAAAATTCGATTATCTAGTTGATGATACTCAAGAAATTGCAAAAAAATATGGCGCAACATGTACTCCAGACCCATTCCTCTTTGACAAGGAAAGAAAGCTTGTTTTTCATGGAAGAATTGACAATGCAATGAATCCAGAAGACACTGCAACTGAAAAAACTATGATAAATAATATCGAAAAATTACTCACTGGAGAAAAGATTGAAAAAGATTTTGATCCTTCTATTGGGTGCTCCATCAAGTGGAAAGAAAATTAAACTTAAATGACTGCTTCAAAGGAATTTTCTGAGGGCCGGTAGCTCAGCTTGGCTGGAGCGTTCGACTGATAAATCTAATTCAGACATCGAAAGGTCGTGAGTTCGAATCTCACTCGGCCCACTATTTTGATTCTGAACTTTCAAAAGTTGTCTGGCACCATTGAATAATATCCATAGGTTTTTCAGAAATTAAATCGGCTTTCATCTCAATCTTTTTACCAACTTTGCCACACAATACTAAAAACAACTTTTTTCCAAGATTTTCTTTAACGGAATTTACTGCTCCTGAAAAGAAATTCAATCCTTCTTCAGAATCTGAGAAAACTACAACTATCATTATTCCAGTTTTTTGTTTCCACACCTTGCCAAGAAATTTCTGCAAATCCAGATCAAACAAGACATCGATGGCAGAAGACATGTCTCCTAATGATGAGACCTTCCATCCATCAGAATAAAGTGCTGCAGCAGTTGCATCAGAAAGAAGAGTGCTTTTTGTGTCTGCTGCTAAGACAATGACATTCTTTTTTGGATTTTCCTCAACTGTAATTAGATTTAACATCTGAACAGAATTTGAAATTATTTTGCTGAGCTGTTTTTCTTCAGAGTTTCCAATTTTTCCATCCTTGTAAAGTTGTTGAGTTGATTCAATTGCGGGAGTAATAATTTCTGTCATAATTTTTTGAACAGTGGTCTCTGAATGAAGACAGTTTCTAATCAAATTGTAAGCGTGATGTTCAGAACCTCCAGTTAGATAATCGATGAATTTTATTTTTACTTTGAAATAGTCATCAGGGAATCGGAACTGTTCTGCGCCTTCTTCAATATACCAGAGATTTACATTTCCAATCTTTTTTTCTCTAATCAAGCCCTCTGCAGCAAAAACATTCAGATATTTTGTTATCGTAATTCTGTTGACACCGAGTTTTTTTGCTATCTCAACGCCTGACATTCCAGTTTTTGAGTCTTGTAATACATCAACCAGTTTTTGTTTAATGTCATCTGTTTGATATCCTCGAGCCATATTGGATTACACTTGTAGTATTGTATAAAGACTAATTCTTGATTTAAAGCACAAAATTCTAAACAATAAACGTTTTATAATAGGTACTTGAAAGTACGGTAAGAGGAAGGTAAATTGCCAAAAGAAGGTTTCAAATCAATCACCGTTTCAGAAATAGTCTATAGTAAATTCTTTGATGTTTATCAAAAAAATAAACAAGACCTTCTAATGAAAGGCGTTAACAGCTTTTCAGGATATGTCACTTACATGCTAGAGGAGATGATGCAAAAGGACAAAACCTTTGCAAAATATGCTCCAAAAATTGAAAAGATTTCAGTTGATGAAGATAGAGTAATTCTAAAAGATACTATCAAAAACAGAATTGCAGAGGTCGCAATGCAAAGGGGAGAGCTATTCTGCCAACTCTGTGAAGATAAAAATTGTGTTCATGTTGGTTTTGCTTGGGCAATTCCAGAAGTTTACGAACTTTTAAACACAAAAGGAATCAAACGTCCAAAATAGTCAAGTGGAGGAGGTGGGATTTGAACCCACGAACCCCTAAGAGACGGGATCACCCATTTTTATGATCTTAAGTCCCGCGTGTCCAAAAACTAAATTAGTTTTCTTTGGCCAGGCTTGACTACTCCTCCCCTCGGATTAGCTAAACGGTGCTGGAAATTTAACAGTTGAGTTTCGTCATAAATTAATCAAGAATTATAAGGATTTTCTACAACAGCAATTTATCGCTTTGATAGCTCAGCCTGGTAGAGCGTTACCTTGGTAAGGTAAAGGTCGCGGGTCCGGATCCCGCTCAAAGCTTTTAGTAATTTTTAATCAATAATTCAGAATGGCCAGTTCGTTTTTTAGAATTTGAATTGATGGTACGATTTGCTTCTATTTCAAAAACTTTCCAAGAGTTGTTTGAGAAGATTTTCAAAACTTCTTCAGAATTAGAATTTGATAACATGAATTTGCATCCTTTAGAATCTAGTTTTTTGCATAGTTTGGAAAGGCGTTTGAGATCATCATATGTGAAATCACGATTTGTGTAGCTTGTGAAATTGGCAGTAGAGCTAACTGGCTGGTATGGAGGATCAAAATATACAAAATCATCTTTTTTGACATCATCAAAAATTGCAGAGAAATCCCTGCAGTTGATTTGGATTTTTCTGGATTTTAGAGTAGCACTGACAGACCTTAGATTTTCCTCATTTACAATATTTGGATTTGTATAACGGCCTAGTGGAACATTGAATTTTCCTTTGCTGTTGACACGGTATAATCCGTTAAAGCAGGTTCGATTTAGGAAAATGAGTCTTGATACTTTTTCCACTTGGCTTCTTGGTTCTAAATCTCGGATATCATAATAGTAGGATTTGGAATTTTTGAAATAATTTTTTGAATGACTTTTCAGAGATGATATCAGCTCATCAACCTTATCCCGAATTGTGACATATGCCAAAACCAGGTCAGAATTCAAATCAGAAACTATGCATTTTTGTTTTGGAGAATTAGTGATGATATGGAATAACATGGCCCCTCCACCCAAAAATGGTTCAAAAAATGAACCATAATTATCTGGAAGGTGTTGATTCAAAACTGGAATTAATTGTCTTTTTCCTCCGGCCCATTTTACAAAGGGTTTTGGATAGGATATAGAAATCTGGCGATATTGCTGCTTCACCCGCCATGCTCTTGTTATGAGCTATTGAGAAAAGATGTTGACATATTGTGTACATGTACACAATATTTTTTTAGCAAACTCAGAATAGGTTAAATACAAATTTCGTTTTGATTCATTTTCTCGTGTTCAAAAGGATCAATTGATCTCACATTTGTGTTAGCTAGACTGATCGATCAGTTTGACTTAATATCAATAGATTCTATTCAAAAGAATATGCCAATTGAAAAGAAAATCTCTGATGAAACAAGTGAAGAATGGATTGATGATGAATTGAGAGAACAAATGAATGATGATAAAGTAAAAGTTCTGTTAGATGAAAGAAAACAAGTTCTAACTTTCATAAGAAAAATTCCTGTGGAGAAAATCATGGGAATGCCTTTTGACTAAAAGTAACTAAAAATGACCCATAATGACCCATTTTTTATTCGTACGTCTGCCTAGAATTCAGTTTAAAAAAATCTAATAAAATGAAAAGGATAGTTGGGAATTTAGTCCCACTTTGACCAAGCGGCCATCCATCTATACGTCCACGTTGTTAGTTTACATCCTAACGCTGCCATCGTAACGGACAATACTGCACCAGCACCTGCACCAAGCGCGACCGGACTGTTATAGAACTTTCCGACCTGCGGTTCTATCGGTGTCATGTATGGTGGCAATGTTGGTCTTGGATATTTGAATGCCGTTTCTAGTGGGTCTGCTATTGTTATCAGGTTTACCATGTTGAACAATGGCAATGACATTCCTACCAGTACTCCGCCAAACAGTATCAACGAGTGCTTGTTTCGTTTTGTTGCCCAGTACGCCAAGTCCAACAGCATTGCTGATGGTAACCATATTGGAGTAACAATAAAGTCATATGGATATCCGAGTGAAAACCATGCACCTTTTGCAACCCATGTATACACAGTAATGATTAATGCATAATACGTAGCTGTTCCTGGAACGCCAGTGAATGTTAGATAATAACAAGCTCCTACAGTAAGCATCAACGTTTGAGATATAGAGAATATTACAAATGAAGTCCAGGCCCAATCAGTGTAGAAAATGTAGTCACCTGCATTAATTGTAAGCAGAGTTCCGTTTACCGCAACTACTATAATGAACAAGTAGTGCGTACATCGCCTAAGCCAGACCATTAATCAGTAGAATATGGGGTCAGTATATAAAATTTTAGCAAAAGTTCAAGATCGAATTAAAGGTTTGAACCCGAAATTTTCATTCCTAATTATCTGATAATACTTCACAGTGGGTTCGAATTAATAAAAAGTGAAAAATGGATTTAAAATCCTACGAATATAGCGATGAGCGGAGTAAGTACAGCAATTGACCCAACTGTTACTGCGATAATACCATTGCTATTCTTGTTAGAACCTTCTTGCGCTACTTTAACGACGAAGATGTAACCAACTGATTCAATGATGGTTAGGACGATAAATGCATAATGACCGCTGTTTGTTGGATATGCCCATGGATAATAGAAGTATCCTGCTGCAGTACCACCAAAAGTTGCTAACCAGGCAGCAATATAGGCAAGGGTAAAGAAACCTGTCATGTTTTCTACACGTTTGCCAATCATCCTTTCGACATCAGCACTTCCGGCTCCACCGGTACCTCCTGCTCCAAATCCTTTTGGAAGACTCATTTGGGATATAACTAATCAGAATCTTTTTAAGTCTTTCCTAAATTATCACGAGCGCCCGATCTGGTTTTTTAAATATAATAAAAAGAAAAAAGGTGCTTATCGCACGTTTTTGCTTATGGTATGGATCTACTGTACAATTTGCCTTCTAGGGCCATCTTGTACATTTCAGCGATGTAGGGGTTTTCACCTGGTGTTTCTGCGCCAAGTTCAACCAGTCTAGCGTATATTCTAACTACGTATGCTAGAGCGCCAATAAAGGCTACAACAACACCCATGTTAAACATCCAGTGATTCGGTACTGCAAAGATTTCTTCTACAAACCAGAAGTGCCACATCTCATTGACTCCAATTGTGAACATTGTTGCAAGGTAACCAAGAATGGTCATCTTCAAGCCAGTGTTCATAGAGTTGTTTGGACCTCTGAGAATTGGTACTTTTCTATCATAGACTGCAAGCATACCCCAACCTATTGGCAGAGCCACAAAGTGACTGTATAGCCACCAGTGTGCTGGTGTGAATGCACTATCTCTGATAGATGTTTGATGTAGAGAACCGTCAACAAAGTTGTCGACTTCGACCGATGCAGCAATTGATCCCAAAGCGATAATCATAAGCCAGATTTTTTTCAGTCTTTGAATCTCGACTTCTTTTGGAATTAGTGCCGGCATTTGTGCCATATGTGTAGTACTTGTTTTTTTGGATATAAAGGAAGGGTTCAAAATATGCCAAAATTATTATAATTTTTATAAAATTCACATGAAATCTTTGTATTTTTTACATAAAATTTCTAGAAAATGATTATAAAATTAATGGTTTAAAAAATGGGTTTCGATGTTAATCATTGATGTTAATCAACCAGATCATATTCTCGATCCACGACATCAAGGTAAAACATATAACGATGGGTATCACTTTTCTGGTTAATTAATGGGATAACTATGGTCAATAAAAAACTAATTGTTATTGGGCTCGGAATGATATTAGCACTAGGAACTATGGGTTTCAATTGGGTTGATTCTATTCTTCCAAGCGCTGAGGCACACGGTGTCCAAGCACAACTCCAGAGTCGTTTCATTAGAATTGAGGATGAAACATTCACCAGACAATCCATGCAAACAGGTGAGACTATATGTCTTGCAGGCACATTAGTCAGCTTGATTGAAAGAGATTCTCGGGCTTGGATATCAATCTTCTCAGAATCAACTAACGCTGGAAATAGATGGGAAATGTTATCACGAGATCCACCAGGAACTGTATTTGATATCGAAGGCAATAGTGTTGTAGATTACCAAGTATGTGCAAAGGCACTAGAGCCAGGAGTATATCACCTACACACTCAGCTTAACGTTGCAAGCGTTGGTCCAGGACTTGGTCCAGGTCAAACAGTTGTCGTTGATGGGGATTACATCATAAAACCAATACCATACACAAACATTGCATACCAATCCATCATAATTGGTGTGGGCTATATCATTACATTTGCGACTCGACCCTGGCAAGTAATCTAAATTCCCAACCATTCTTTTCATTTTATAAAATAATTACATAGGATGTTGTATATTATACTCATACTTTATGAATCAAAATTTTATCTCTTATTAAGACCAATACAAAATAATGGTTCTTAGTTTTAAAATTCTTCGACTTGACATAAACCAGAGTTATTTTTTTGGAGAGGTAGAACATGAAAAAGAAGAATTCAAAATTAATGTCCAAAATGAAAGAAGGGGCAAAGTCCTAAAACTTCCTTTTGGGTTTTCGCCAAAAAAGGAGAGGATGATTGTTAGATTTACAGGACTTGGAGACATTTTCGTTGAAGATTATTTGCCATACCATGGAGAATCTGAATGAGTTGAAGTTGACTCTGATGAAATAACTTACTTTATTGCAGATCATCAGGATCAGTCTGACACTTTGGAAATAATGGATGAATAGTCATAGAAACGACTTTAAGTAATTCGCATTGAATCATTGCATGTTTTGGCCTGGGATGGGAGATCCTTACAAAAGAAAAAAAACTCTGAGATTCCTAGCTCTTACTGGAGTTGTGGGAATTATCGCAGTATTGATTACTGTTTTTTCTATAAACCCCTTCCTTCAATCCCAACCCCGAAGTGCATGTATTAATGACATTGAAACAAATTATAAAATTTCATTTACAGTTGAATTGTATGTAGATGGTCTGAGAGCTGACATTCCTGCCAACGTTGGTTTTATGGAAGGGGGATGTCAGAGAGCAATCTACACGCTTAGTAATGATGGAACTGTTTTCGCTGAATGGAAAGAAGATCCGGGTTTTGAAATTGGTCACTTTTTATGGATTTTTGAATTTCCCTTAAGAGATATGGATGAATCAAAATCAAAACTTTTCGTAGATGGTATTGAATCTGAGCATTTTATTAAACACCCATTAAAGGACGGATCCCATTATCGAGCTGAATTTATTTCAAAGGAATATGACGAATCAAAGGATTCGGACTTTATGCCGCCAGATGTATAATATTTAGACTAAACAATAGCAAATGCTATTTCTAAATAACATAATAAAAAGAGGAAAGAGTTTACCAGTATTTTCCGTTGTCTGGAATTAGACCAATACCTTCTCTTTCAAAGTGTCTATCTAATTCATCAACCCATCTCTCACGGTTGTCTTTGTATGACCAACCATGGACACGAAGCCAAAATGCTATCATTGATAATAGGAAAACTGTAAACATTATCGTTCCAAAGATGTAAATCATTACATCGTAGAATAATGGATCATAGTTTGGTCCAAGCTGTCCTGTTAGTGTAGACAAAATGTTTAGTAATATTCCCATGATAGGAGCCATTGTTTAGTGAACGATATTAGTGCGTTATATAGATTTCTGCGATTATCAAAGATGCGCAGATCAGTATACTCTATGAATATGAATAAAATAAGAAAGAAAGTTCTGTGATTAGCCTCTTCCCTGAGCGGCGTACTTTCCAGATTTTCCTTTTATGGCTAATGCTGCTGAAACACCACCAAAGACTGCACCTGCAATAATTATGCCACCAATTACACCATCAGCGTCAAGAACTGGTGTACCTGAACCAGCTGCTGGGTTCGCTTCTACAGCTTCAATTGCTCGTCTTGCAAGTTGAAGGTGTTCTTCTAGTGTGTTTTGACCGGTTTCTCCGGCTGATCCAACATTGCCCATGTATTGTGCATATGCATATCCAATGAATCCCATACTGCCCAATGCTACCAGAGTCAACATAATTGATAAAACAATTATTTTTTTCATAGCATTTACCTAGTCAAATGAACCTTATGTTAATATTTAACTTTTCTTTTTACTCCGGATTTTGATTCTTAGATGGGATCAAGTAACGTTTAATTTTGTTCTATAGTCAGGCAGGGCATGGGACGAATGCATACCCACAGACATGGAAAATCTCATTCGATTAGACCTGTCACTGTGCGATCACCATCTTGGATTTCTCAAGATTCAAAACAGATTGAGGAGCTTGTGGTAAAGTATGCAAAAGACGGCTTGACTTCAAGTCAGATTGGAATAAAGCTTCGCGATCAACATGCAATTCCCCTTGTAAAATCTGTGACAAAAAAAACTGTAATGCAGATTTTAGAAGAAAACAAGCTTAAACCAGAAATTCCTGAAGACTTGAATAACATTGTCAAAAGGGCTGTTGGTTTGCAAAAACATCTAAAGACCAACAAAAAAGATTTTCGAAATATTAGATCTCTTGAGCTCATAGAGGCCAAAGTTCACCGACTATCAGTATATTACAAAAGAACTGGTCAACTTGCTAAAAACTGGAAATATAAATCCGTGGTCGCTCAACTAGAGTGATGTCAAAAGATCTCAATAAATCACTTTCATATTTTCATGATAAAATTTTTGATTGCATAAAATCAAACAAATCGATTTTTGTTCTAACACACATTGACTGTGATGGTCTTAGCTCTGGCAGCATTATCACCAAAGCCCTAATTCGGGCTGGGGCAAATTGCACAGTTCGAACCACAAAGGAATTAAACAAATCTATTATTTCGAATCTTCAAAAAAATTCTAGAGATCTGCATGTAATTACTGACCTTGGTGGAGGATTTGCAAAATACCTTGATGAAAACCTTGCTGAAAACTGGGTGGTTTTAGATCATCATGAAATTTCAGAAGCTGAACATGAAAATGAACGAGTGATTAATGCTTGGAAATTTGGAATTGACGGCGGTACAGAAATTTGTGCTGGCGGAATGGCATACTTGGCAGCAAATTCTCTTGATGGCAAAAACGTGGATCTTTCTCCAATAGCAGTTGTATCAGCTTTAGGGGATCGTCAGGATCAGGGTGAAAAAAAATCCTTTACTGGAAAAAATTTTGAGATTGCAAAAACTGCAAAAGATGAAGGGCTACTTGAAATTGATTTAGATTTGTTATTGGTTGGACGAGAAACAAGACCTCTTCCAGATGCACTTGCATTTACATCTCAGCCATTTATTGAAGGACTAACTTGGAACAGAGACGCATGTCTTTCTCTGATAAATTCTGCTGGAATCAAACTCAAAGATGGGCAAAGATGGAGAGTTCCGGCTGAGCTTTCTGAAGATGAAAAAAGAGCACTCATTGAAGCCATTACACAAGTCACTGCCGGAAAAGATGCCACAAACATAATGGAGGAATTGATTGGATACACTTACTCTTTTCCAAGAGAAGATAGAAGAAGCTTTTTGCGAGATGGACGAGACTTTGCAACAATGCTAAACTCTTGTGGAAGAATTGGTAAAGCTGGTGTCGGAATTGCAATTTGCATGGGAGACAGAAATAAGCTACTCCAAGAAGGAGAAAACATTCTAGCTGAATATAGAAAAATGATTAGAAATTACATGAATGTTTTAGCAAATGAAAGATGGAGAATTTCAGATAGCAAAAATTGTGTAATGGTTAACGGAGAAGGCGTAATTCCTGAAACCATGTCTGGAACCATTTCATCTCTAATTGCAGGCTCTCCAAAAAATTCTGGAAAAATTGTAATACTAAGAACAAATGGAGATGAGGGAACAATCAAGTTTTCATCAAGAAAATCATTTTCATGCAAATTAAATGTTAATCTAAGCGAGCTGATGAGACAGGGAGCTGAGAAATTTGATGGAGTAGGAGGAGGACATGATGCTGCCGCTGGTGCTAAAATAACTAAAGACAAATTGGATGGATTCTTGGACTATTTAGAAGCCAATGTCATTAACGTGCAAAGTTCAAGTAACTCTTGAAAATATTTCTGAAAAAAAGGCTGAGGCTGTAAGAAAAGCACTTGAACCTGACAATGTTAATTTTCCAGAAAACTTGACTCTAGAACTAGAAAATTTTGATAACAAACTTGTTTTTAATTTTCAAAGTCAAGGTGATATGAAAAAATTGATTGCTACAGTAGATGAGGTTTTAGAACATGTACAAGTTGCTCTAAAGGTGATTGAATAATGTTAGACCCAAAAATTCTCAGAGATAGTCCTGACAAAATTCGTAAGATGTTAAAAGATAGGGCTGTGGAATTTGACATTGATGCTCTAGTCGATACTGATAAGAAAAGAAGAGAATTCATAATTAAAACTGATGAACTAAGAAAAAAGAAAAATCAAGTTTCTTTGCAAATTTCAGAAAAGAAAAAGGCTGGAGAAAATACATCTGAAATTTTAGATGATATGAAAAAAGTTTCATCAGAGCTTGCAACGCTTGAAGAAACTCAAACAGAAATTGAGCAAGAATATGCAAAACTTGCTTACACAATTCCAAACCTAATTCATGAATCTGTTCCAATTGGTGCTGATGCTACCGCAAATAAAGAAATAAGAAAATGGGGAAATGCCCCAAGATTTGATTTTCAGATTCAAGATCATGTTGATCTATCAGATAATTTGGATTTGGTTGATTTAGAACGTGCAGCAAAAGTTTCTGGTGCTCGATTTTATTATCTTAGAAACGAGTTGGTTAGACTTAATCAGGCTCTGATAAATTTTGCATTAGATTTTCTTTCTGAAAAAAATTATTCTCTTGTGCAACCACCATACCTCATTAAAAGAAAAGCTATGGAAGGTGCAATAATTGCAGAAGATTTTGAAGATGTAATTTACAAAATTCAAGATGAGGATCTTTACCTTATTGGAACATCAGAGCATGCAATAGCCGCAATGCATTCTGGTGAAATTATTGATGGAAAGCTTTTACCAATAAGATATGCTGGTGTGAGTACTTGTTTTAGAAAAGAGGCAGGGGCTCACGGAAAAGATCAAAAAGGAATCTTCAGAGTTCACCAGTTTGAGAAAGTTGAACAATTTGTTTTTTCACGACCTGAAGAGTCTTGGAATGAACATGAAAAGATGATTCAAACAGCTGAAGAGTTTTATCAAAAATTAGAGATTCCACACAAAGTAATGCTTCTTTCAAGTGGTGACATGGGAAAGATTTCAGCTAAAACATATGACATTGAAGCTTGGATGGCCGGTCAAAATGCATATAGAGAAATTGTTTCTTGTTCAAACTGCCTTGATTATCAAGCAAGACGACTTAAGATCAGATTTAGGGATAAAACAAATGAAGATACACAATATCTTCATACTCTAAACAGTACTCTGGTTGCAACCTCTAGAGTTTTAGTTTCAATTTTAGAAAATTTCCAAACTAAAGATGGGCACATTAATGTTCCAAAAGCTTTGCAAAACTATATTGGAAAATCCTTAATCTAGTCACATACCCTTATATTTTGGATTCAAAGGTCGTTACTAATTGGCACGGAGAAAAACTAGAGTAAAGGACAAGTGGAGAGAGAAGAAATGGATTACAGTTTTTGCTCCAGATTCATTTAACAACGTTCCAGTAGCATATGTTCCAATAACTGATGAGAAAAATGCAATTGGCAGAGTTATTGATTTGACACTATTTGATATTCTAAAAGGAGATCCATCTCAACATCAATACAAAATATTCTTCCAAATAAGTAAAATTCAAGGTGACAAAGCACAAACAATTTTCAAAAAATATGAATATGCAAAGGAATTTTTGCGAAGTCTTGTTAGAAGAGGATCATCCAAAATTAATTTTATCATTGATGCAAAAACAAAGGACGGTTACATTTTCAGAATAAAGGTAGTAGCACTAACCCATAGACAGCTAAACACCTCAAGAAAAAACGCTCTCAGATTGATTGCAAAAGATGTCATTGAAAAGACAGTTCCTCAAATGACCATTGACCAATTTGTACAGGCTACATGCTATGGAAAAATAAATTCGGATATTATGGCTGCTGCTAAAAAATTGATTAGAATTAGACATTTGGGACTTGAAAAAGTCAAGCTAGTAAGAACTGCAGAGAAAGAAATTGCACTTCTTCAAGCCTAAGAAGTTACTGATTTTACTAATTACTAATGAACCCTAAAATCGAAGTAACCGTTGATGTGATAGTTCATGCAACAGAAGACATTTCAAAAATTTTTGATGCCTTTGAAGAACTATTTCAAATTAAACAAAAAAAATTTAACATTCAAAATCTAAAGGGTCACTTTGATAATCCAATAACTATGTTACAAACAAAACTGACAAAAAAAGACGCAAAAAGTTTTGTCGAAAAATTAGTTTCTGATTTGCCAAAAGACCAACAACAAGAATTGCTAGAAAGTTTAGAAGAAAGAATTCACAATTCTGCCTTTCATTTGAGATTAGATAAACAAAAGTTAGTTGTTGGACAACTTGATTTGCGAGACAAGGATCCAGTTAAAGTGAAAATATTCACTCCGATTTATAACAAAAAAGATACGACTAAAATTTATTCTGAACTTTTGAAAGTGAACAACTAGAATAAATAAGAATTAGTTGTAACTATGTTGGGAATGAGGAGATAATAGCCGCTCAGTCTGAGCTATTGCCTTGAAGACGCCGCGACGATCCGACCCAAAATTTTTTGATCCGAAAAACAAGATTATTTTAAATATCGATTAACGGAGTGGGGATTGTGACGGATTTCGATGTAATTGTAGCTGGTGGAGGACTAACAGGTACTGTAGCAGCTCAATCGGTTGCACATTATTCTAATCAAGGATTAAAGGTTCTAGTGATTGACCGAAGTCCTAGTCATTTACCAGGTCAAAAAAGTATCAGTGGATGGATTTGTGGTGATGCGGTCAGCAAAGAAACTGTTGATTACATGACAGAACGTATCAAAGTTCCATGGACTGAACCAGAAATTGAACACAAAGTAAAAGGAGTCATGGCATTTTCCCCAGATAGAGAAACTTCGATTCCTTTTGATGGAGAAGGTTACATGCTCAATAGGCAAAAACTTCCTGAGCGCCAGAATGAGAGAGCTAGAAAAATGGGAATTAATTTTGATTTTGAAATTAATCTAACTGGTCTGCTTTATGATAACGGTCAAGTGATTGGAGTCCAAGGAGTAGATAACAAAAATAAGCAACCATACAAAAAAACTGCTAAACTTGTAATAGACGCAACTGGCGTTACTTCAATGTTAAGAAACCAACTACAAAACTCAGACAAGGTTGAAAAGAAAATTGATCGCCGAGATGTTGAATCGACTGGAAGACACATCATGTATTTTGATAAAGGAGAAGAAGATTTGTCTGAATTTGATCCTGATTATTGTATTATTCATTTGGATCAAGATATAGCACCAGGTGGCTATGCATGGGTTTTTCCTAAAGGTGAAAACAAAGTTAACATTGGATTAGGTATAGAAAAAACACTTTTAGAAAAAAGAAACAAAAGATTAGGAAAAAACGACAATGTTTCCACACTAATTAATGAATACGTTGAAAGAAATATAGCAATAAAAAATCCAAGACTTTCAACTGATCCTGACGACAAAAACAATGCAACAGGCAATTTCCAAGTTTCGGTTAGAAGACAAAATGATTGTATGGTTGCAAACGGGTATGTGATAGTTGGAGATTCTGCTTGGATGCCAAAACCACTTGATGCGGGAGGAATTGGACCTGCATTAGTTGCAGGAACAATTATTGGAAAATGTGCAGTTGATGCAATACAATCTGGAGATGTAACTGAGAAAGGGTTATGGAAATACAACAAAGAATTCATCAATGAATATGGATACAAAACTGCTGGTCTTGAATTATTTAGAAGTTTAATTCAAACTCTTACAAATGAACAAATTAGTTATGGAATGAAACACTTTTTGGGAAATCTTGACATTGAATCAATTTCAAAGGGAGAACATCCTGATTTTGGTGGACTTGGAAAATTAGGAATGATTATTCGCGGTGCACTTAACAAAACACTTGCAAGTGGACTCAAATATACTACTCAACAAAACAAGTGGCTTACCGAGCATTATTACAATTATCCTGAAACTCCTGATGGATTTTACGACTGGAGTAAGAAATTACATCGGGTGTTAGATGAATCTAAAACCAAACTAATGTCCTTTCAGAACTAAGACTTATTTGTAAAAAAGTTCCAATTCTAATGAACATTGTTACAAGAAATTAGTTATCTAGACTGGAATAACTCAATAGAAATTCTAAACAAAGCACATGATGCTGACTTGTTTGTTCTCATTATTGGTCCCAAAGGTACAGGAAAAACTACTTTGGTGAGAGATTTTGCTAAAAGAAAATCAAAAAAACTTGTAAGTATTAACTTTAGTCTAAGAACTAGAGAAAGCCATCTTGTTGGAACCAAAACTCTAACTGAAGGCTCGGTTGGTTTTGATGAGGGAATTTTGGTAAAATCCATGAAAGAAGGAAGCATGCTTTATCTTGATGAGTTAAATTCTTCTGAACCAGATGTTCTTTTGAGATTAGATGAGGCATTAGATGACAGACGTCAAATTGTACTAAAGGAATCTGCTGGTGAAGTGATAAACGCAAATAAAGATTGGTTTGTTGTTGCAACAATTAATCCACTAACACATGTTGGAACAAAAGAACTGCCACCACAGATTATTAGTAGATTTCCTGTAAGAATTAGACTAGAATATCCACCAGAAGAAATTGAATTACAAATTGTGAAAAAATATGTTTCAGGAAATAATGAAAAAGATCTCATTCAGGGAATAAAACTTGCAAATAATTTGCGTCAAGCGGCAGCGGTTGAAGAGTTGTATTATTCTCCAAGTCTAAGAGAAACTATTTCATATGGTAAAATGCTTGATTCAGGAATTTCAACAAAAGAAGCTGCAAACATTGTTTTTGGAAATGTATATGCGCAATGGGGAAATGTTGAATATCAAAAAGTAAGTGACATCATTACCTCAATGTTTGGTAACTAGATGCAAGCACTTAATTTTCGCCATGACACATTAATTGAAATTGCTACATTTCTTGTTAGACGTTGGTCTGGAAAAGAAAATGTTACAGTAGAATTTTCTGATAAAGCTGATACAAAAACTAGACTCAAAGAAAAACGAGTAATCTTATCTCCCATAGAAAAATACGTTGGTGATGATTTTCAAAGATATAGACAATTTCGTGCAACTTTATGGTGTGAGTCAATGAGACTAAGATTTTGTAAAAAGATTCTCAGTAACGATCATGCCTATGGGTTTATTCTAAACACGATTGAGACAAGAAGAATAGAATTACTTGGTAGAAAGACATGGAGGGGGATGGATGAAGAAATTATTTTCAATTATGGTTTTCAATGGAATTATCGACCATTACTAAACTCTATTTATGGAAAACCAAGAATTGTTGAAGCATTTTTCCAATATTTTTTGTTTGGAGCATTAAAAGGTGAAGTCCAAGCAAGCCATTATGATAAGGTATACAAAGCAGCTAAATATGCAAAAAAAATTCTTCAAAAAGCAATTGACAACAATTATGAAACAGAATGGATAGAAAAACAAATTCCAGAAATAATCAAAATTTTAGATATTGATTCTTTAATGACAATTCCAATAGCTATTCCAAAAATGAAACCAGGTATGGCAATTACCGAAGAAGAACTTCTAAAATCCCTTATCAAAGTTTCAAAACATCGTGAAGGAGATTTTGGTAAAGTTGATCCAAAGGCAGCTGTCAAAGGTGAGAATGTGTTTGATGAATACAAAGTTCTGCTTGATGAAAACAAGAAAAATGAAAACAGGGGTCTAGGTGTTGAAACAATTGGAGTGCAGATTCCAAAATCAACAAGCGTGGATGAAACCACAATTTATGATTTAGATCTTATTAACAGCCTAAAAACAAAATTCAAAGATTGGAAATCTGGCTGGAAAGAACATCATCTTCGTTCTGGAGAAGAGTTTGATGAAGAATCATACATTGAGGGTCATGAACCATTTTTCACTGATGTAAAAAAGACAATTAAAACAAAAATTGTAATTCTGTTAGATCATTCATCTAGTATTGCTTCTGATCAACTGGAATACAAAAAAGCAACTCTAGCACTGTGTGAAGTTCTTTCTTATCTAAAAATAAAATTTGCAGTTTATGCGTTTAATACCCAAGCACGCTCAGTTGTTTGTTGGCTAGTAAAATCAGCCGATATGAAATGGAATAATGTTTGTGCTAAGAGACTGGCACAAATTGTTGCAAATGGAGGCACTCCATTGGCTGAAGTGTATGACAAGATGTATCCAATTATGCAATCAAAAAAACCTGACATTTTTCTAACACTAACCGATGGTGAACCTTCAGATCCTACAGCGGTGCGCTCTATGCTAAAGTCATTAAAATCAATGGGAATTAAGATGGTTGCAATTGGGTTAGGGCCAAATACTATGCGAGCAACAATGATTGCTAATAATCTAAGACATTTAGGATATGAAAGAACTCTTGCGGTTAGTAGGTTAAATGATATTCCAAAAAAAGTTCTAAATGTTTTGGGAGACGGTTAATCTAAACAATTTTTGTAACTATATAGCAAAGTTCTAAATTAAGCAAAAAATCAGATGGTAATATGGACAACATTCTACTTGAACACTTTCAACAAGAGATATGGAGTAAGGTTCCTCATCTGGAAGAGAAACAGGGCGAAGCAAAGGTTGTCAACGCAACACCACTGATTGATGTTACTGAAGATTTGAAAGAATGTGCAAAAAACGTGTACAACCTGAATCTTGCCGATGCAGATCTAAAAGTTTTCGGCAAGTTTGATTCTAATTTACTAACAGGCTCAATTAAAGTCAGGCCTGCAGTCCACATAATCCATGATGCCATTGTTACAGGGAAGCTTAAAAGTGGACAGACAATAATTGAAGCCACTTCAGGGAACTTTGGGATAGCCCTTGGTTTGTTATCTAAACTTGGACTAAGTGTAGTTGCGCTTGTCTCAAGAAAACTACAGGAGGGAGTCTTTGAGGAGTTGAGAAACGAGAATATACGCATCATGGATCTTGACATGGA
>JADFGC010000082.1:0-2682 GCA_022567895.1 Nitrososphaerota archaeon | reverse complement strand
CTAATATCAATACAAGTAAATTTTTAATTTAAAAAATAAAAAAGGAACCTTTGAGTTAAGAACCCTAATTTAGTATGCTAAATTGCACAGGTTCTGCCATGATTCCGTTTCTTGTAGATATTTCTATTTGGTAATTACCTGTCATGACATCGGTACATACGCTACCTTCTGCAGCGTTGCTCATATCATAGGAACAAATGTCTCTATCGTTAACTAGGTATCCAACCAGGCTACCGAAGTCTATCAGTCCAGTTGAAGTACTGTATACATTAACTTGCGAACTTGAAACAACGTTACCAGTTTCTAGCTGGATAACATCTACGTTAAAGTATTTTTCACTGATGTCAAAGTTGGCAAATTGTGCATATGCACGGACAAGTCTGTCACCTACTTCCCCATTTACATCAATCGCAGAATTGCCTATTAGAATGGCATCAATTTGAGTGGACTCTGTTGCTTGAGCTAGAGGAACCGTCAATACTGACAATGTAGCCAATACTGCTATCGAGAAGTAAATTGGGTTCATACTAAAGCATATCTAACGTATGCCCTAGATAGCAATGCGTGTGTTTTTTTTGAACAACACACCTTTTAATCAAGCACGAAGAATGGTTTTACTGAAAAAACCATACTCTAGCACAAGACTAACATGAGATAATTGATTTTTTTTATATGGTAATTATCCCATTTTTGATCAAATATTCAAGCCCAGAGGCAAATTCATTATCAGAAATCTGGTTTGTGGACCACCAGCACGCATTAGTCTTAACCCATGAGGGCACAATTTGTGAGGCACTCTCATCTGTAGTTGTTTTAGGAATAATAATAATTTCGGTTTCTATAAGATATTGAATAGCACTAACAAATGACGCATCATCTATTTCATCGCCACACCAAAATCCTGCTACCTCTCTTACCCAATCTGGAATTTTTATTTCCAAAGTTTGTGTTGTGATCTGATCATCATAAATGATTAGAATTTCATCATCATCTTGTATTACATATTCGCGAAAATCTGTTTTAGATACTTCAAACTCATTTATCAAAAATTTGAAATTAAAGTATGCATTTGTGCAATATTCTGAACCTCCTTGGAACACATAACATTCATTATTCTGTCCACTTAATCCTAATGTGTCAAACAAAAAACCGAGTGTTACCCCTGATGCATAGCGATGAATTGTTTCACCATCCTCAAAGCGAATCCAGTGACTCTGCATCTGAAATTGAGGTTGTAAAAAATCAAATTTGTCATCATAAACTTTAACAATTAATTTAGCTTTAACGTGTTCTTCACCAAGATGTCCTGCGTTATTAGGAATTGGCTCAGGTATTGAATGTAAATACTCAAAGGATATTCTTTCTGAGTTGGGAAAACTTGCGTGCGTAATAACTAGATTATATTCACCATCATGTTTCCATATCTCTCCTCCTGTTTCTATAATAATAAAAAATTCAGAATTGTGATTTGGAATTACTGCTATAGTATTAATAGATGCTCCAATAGGATTGATGATCTCAATTGAAACAGGATAGGTTCCATATTTTGAAACAGTGCCAGAAATTTTTACAAATTCCCCATCAAGATAGATTTGTTTGTTAGTTGAAACCACGAACGATTCTGCGTTAGCAGTTATGGTGAACATAACAGAATACAATGAAAAAAGCAAAATCATAAAACCTAATTTTTTCATAATAAAAAATTTTCTTACTAGGTTTTAAATTGGGGTTGTTGAAAACATCTAATCCTCGCCGACTTTTGCAGAAAACTAATGCATAATAACTTTGCTAAATAAACTTTAGAACTTTGAAATAATTTTTGAGCGTGATGCAACAAAAATGATTGCTAATTGGGAACTAACAAAATAGTTTTTAATGAAGCTACAGCTAGTCAGCTTTTTTGATTGGTATAACACCTCATTGTATAAAATATGCACAAATCTGTAATAATATTCTGTTAGTAATTATTGTTAATGACATTCATAATCTTCCATATGATGTTGAAGTTTTATTATAATTATAAAAAGATGATATTAACTATATGCCTCAAGGCCTTTCTTTAAAACCTCGTTAACAATATTTGAGAAGCTTATCGCTTTCTTACTTTCAGAGATTTTCCTTGCCTGTAGATTTCTTATTTTAGATTCTAGTCTCAGATCTATCGTAATTGTTACTCTACGAATCATTTAATCACTTACACAGTGCATAAAGCTACAATTCATTATAGAATTTGTATGTTATTTTGTAATACTGATAGTCTTAGATAGCATTATGAATTACCATTAACGGTTCGTATTGAATGTCAATTATTTTGTGGGGTTCTAGTACAATGCCTTTTGTCTATCCCCGTTCAATTAGCTTTTCAGCAGTTTGTGATTTGACACATTTACAATAAAATTAATTGACGACTAAATGTTAATCAGTTCTACTTTTTGATACGAACTGTAAATTACACTTGTTATGAAATGTAAACGAAATTTTGTTGTAATTATTTCAGAACCTTTTGTTACCGACAGTTGGAATAGAATGCGTTTTGTTAACTTTATTTTTCATCTACCAAATAATTGTGATAAAATCTTCATTTCTTTTAACGGATATTGTTTGATCTTATCACATTTACTACATTTATCAGCATATATCTTGAATTGTTCAGTGTGGGTGAGAACAGTACATTGATAATTG
>JADFGC010000046.1:0-10392 GCA_022567895.1 Nitrososphaerota archaeon | reverse complement strand
CAATTATCAATGTACTGTTCTCACCCACACTGAACAATTCAAGATATATGCTGATAAATGTAGTAAATGTGATAAGATCAAACAATATCCGTTAAAAGAAATGAAGATTTTATCACAATTATTTGGTTGATGAAAAATAAAGTTAACAAAACGCATTCTATTCCAAACCATATCTAAGATTATTCTGTATAATCTATACAGGATTACCCGAAAAATCATGGATTAGAATAACAAGGACGTAAAGCGTCCCTCTAATTATTGTAGTAGATAAAAAAAATATGCACGATTATCCTTAATCTTTTGAATTAAATAGTTGCACAAAAAATACCAATTATGGACTATGATGTTGTCATAGCTGGTGGAAGTATTGCTGGCTTGTTTTGTGCTAGAGAAATAGCAAATAGTGGACACAGTGTATTAGTTTTAGAGGAAGATCACGAGATAGGCACGCCTGAACATTGTGGGGGATTGGTCAGTACATCAGGATTAGAAGAGCTTGGAATAATTCCACGTAGCAAGACATTTAATCATATGATAGAATCAGCAGAGGTTTTTGCACCAAATGGAAATAGTTTTACAATAAATTCCAAAAAACAAAAAGTTGCTGAAATTAATCGTAGAGAATTAGATAAACAGATTGCTCATCAGGCTCAAAAAAATGGTGCAGACATCAAAGTCAGGACAAGTTTTCAAGAATTAACAAATGATGGAGTTAGAACGAGTGATGGAGAAAAAAAATGCAAAATTGTTGTTGATGCACGAGGAGTTTCTGCCCTAGTTAACAAAGACAGAGATGGGATTCTGTCTTCTGCACAATATGAAATCTATGCAGATTGGATAAAGAAGGGCAAAGTCGAAGTTTATTTTGATCAAGAAAAATATCCAGGTTTTTTTTCTTGGATTATACCATCAGGTGAAGGAACAGGAAAGGTAGGAGTTGCAGGAAGAGGGATTAATGCTGCAGATGCATTAGAAAAATTTCTTTCTAAAAAAGGCAAGTATTCTACAATTCGAAAAATTTTTGCACCAATCTGGATAAAGGGTCCAATTGAAAAGTTTGTTTCAGATAGATTGGTAATTGTAGGAGATGCTGCAGGACAGTCAAAACCAACTACGGCGGGAGGAATTTTTTCATGTGGAATGGCTGGAATCTTTGCGGGACAGGCAATAGCAAAGTTTCTAGAATCAGGAAACAAATACGATCTTGAAGAATATCAAAAAAACTGGAAGCAAATGTTTGGAAAAGAATTTGAAAAGCAATCATTTGCAAGAAAGTTACTTGAACGACTAGATAACCAAACAATTAACAAATTATTTGAATCAATCACGCCAGAAATTGTTAAAGACATTTCAGAAAAAGATGATTTTGATTTTCATACAAGTTCAATTATAAAACTACTTGGAATGAAAGGATCAATAAAAACTGCTCAAACAATAATTGGTGGAGAAATAAAAAAACTATTTTCCTAATATGCCTTTAATTTTCTAAGGAAGGTATAAATGCCCTCTGAAAAGAATCGTGATTAATGTCTTCTACTATTTCACTTCCGGTATGTAGTTGCTGTCATAGATATATCATGCCTAATGACAAATGTGTAAAGTTTGACTGTCCAAGTTGTGGTTCAGTTTTGATTTGGAGATGTCAAAGTTGCAGAGAAGCAGCTAGAACCTACACATGTAAATCGTGTAACTTTTCAGGACCTTAGAAATGGCGCAGCTATTACTAATTGTCAAAATTCTTCCCACTGGAACTGAAGTTGATTTGGATCAGTTGGCAGAGAAGATTAAAGGCGCACTCAAAGATGGAATAGCTTTAAGAAATTTTGTTAAAGAGCCATTAGCTTTTGGTCTATACTTTATCAAAGGAGAATTCGTTTTAGATGATAAGGAAGGACAAATGGATTCTCTGGAGAGTTCGATTAGGTCCGTTGAGGGCGTAAGTGAACTCGAAGTTTTGAACATGAGTAGAATGTCAGTGGATGTAAAGTAGGTGGTGCTATGGCACACAAAGACGAGCCCTTACAAATGCGAATAGGAGAAGCAAAACAAAGAGACATTGGAAAAAAGCGTGCAAGAATTGGTCCTGATGCCATGGATTTTCTTAAAGTAACACCAGGTGATGTTATTGAAATTTCTGGTTCAAAATCAAGTTGTGGTGTTGTTTGGCCAGCAGATGAGGATGAAAAACATCCAGGTGTAGTTAGAATAGATGGACAGACCAGAAAAAATATTGGTGCAGCACTAAATGACTTTGTAAAAATAAAAAAAGTAGCTACCAAAGTTGCAAAAACAGTTGTTTTAATGCCAGTTAATGATTCAGTAACTGTAGACAAAGAGTTTACTGATTTTGTAAAAAACAGATTGAAAGGACTACCACTTTCACATGGAGATGAAATCTCTGTGATGATTCTTGGAAACTCTATGGACTTTAAAATAAACAAAATTTCTCCAAAAAATGTTGTAAAGATTGATCGTTCTACCAATCTCAGCATTCTAAGTGAAACCTCAATTGATAAGAAAATAAGAGTTACATACGAAGAAGTTGGTGGTCTCGGAACTCAGATCAAGGCTATGAGAGAAATAGTAGAGCTTCCATTACGTCATCCTGAGCTTTTCATTAGATTAGGAGTTGAAGCTCACAGTGGTATCTTACTATATGGACCACCAGGTTGTGGTAAAACTTTGATTGCAAAAGTTCTTGCAAGTGAATCAGAGGCAAACATGTATTCCATTAATGGTCCAGAAATTATGAACAAGTATTATGGTGAAACAGAAGCTAGACTACGAGATATTTTCAAAGAAGCAAAAGATAATTCTCCAAGTATAATTTTCATTGACGAAATTGACGCAATTGCTCCAAAAAGAGAAGAAGCTTATGGTGATGTTGAGAAAAGAGTTGTTGCACAATTACTTGCATTAATGGATGGATTAACAGAGAGAGGAAATGTGATAGTTTTAGGTGCAACAAACCGTCCTGACAGCCTTGATCCTGCACTAAGAAGACCTGGAAGATTCGATAGAGAAGTAGAAATTTCAGTACCAAATGAAGATGGAAGATTAGAAATTCTTTTGATTCACACTCGTGGAATGCCAATTGATGAAGGAATAGATCTTAAGGAACTTTCTTCAGACTTGCACGGATACACTGGTGCAGACATGAAATCATTGTGTCGTGAAGCAGCAATGAAATCAATTAGGCGATATCTACCAGAAATTGATCTTGAAAGTGAAAAAATTCCATCAGCAGTGTTGCAAACAATGGAAATCAAGTTAATTGACTTCTATGATGCAATGCATGAAGTTGTTCCAACTGCAATGAGAGAGTTTTATGTTGAACGACCAAAGGTTTGGTGGCATGATGTAGGCGGCTTAGATGAAATAAAGAAAACACTAACCGATAATCTAATTCTTGCAATGCATGATCCTGCTAAATTTAACAAAATGGGAATTAAACCACCAAAAGGTGCACTCATCTATGGTCCTCCAGGTTGTGGAAAAACTCTACTCGCAAGAGCTCTTGCAACTGAAAGTGGGGCAAACATGATTCTTGTTAGAGGTCCAGAAATTCTTTCAAAGTGGGTGGGCGAATCAGAAAAAGCTGTAAGAGAAATTTTTAGAAAAGCAAAGGCATCTTCGCCATGTATTGTTATTTTTGATGAATTAGATTCACTTGCAAGAGTCAAATCATCAGAAGAAGGCGGTATCGGGGAAACAATTCTTAGTCAGTTGCTAACTGAGATGGAAGAAGGTGTTTCATCAAGAGTTGTCGTTATTGGAATTACAAACAGACCAGATTTGCTTGACAGCGCACTACTTAGAACAGGCAGACTAGATTTGGTTCTTTTTGTTTCTCCTCCTGATGAAAAAGGAAGATTAGAAATCATAAGGATTCTAACAACAAAAATGCCATTATCTAGTGATGTAAAGTTACAAGAAATTGCTGTATCTACACAAAACTATACAGGGGCAGATTTAGCTGCACTTTGCAGAGAAGCTGCAGTAAATGCAATGCAAAATAATTCAAATAAAATTACAAGTTCAGACTTTGCAGCAGGATTAAAGAAAGTAAAACCATCCATTACAAAAGAAGTAGACCAGTGGTACAACACTGTAAAAGAAAGTATATCTAACGTTGTACCAAAGTCAATTGATAAGACATTTTACGGATAAAAATGACTATACCTCTCAAAAATTCAGTATTTGATAAGATAAAGGAGCATGGATCTCTTACTGATTCTGAGCTTTCAAAGGCCTTGATTAAAGATGGATTTGTGATTGCTGAAGACAGATTCAACAAATTACTACTTGATTTAGAAATTATGGGCCTAATCAAGGTAGGATGGCTTACAAAAGACAAACGTCGAATTGAGGTTGTTACACAAAAAGAAAAAGAAGACGAAGTTGATGCACAAAATAGAGAAATGATGGAAAAAGATTACGAGGCTAGTTTTCCAGGTGCAGAAAACGGAAAAATTTAGAATCTAAAGTTAAAAGCGGCATCTAAAGCAATTGCAACAAAAATTATTGTTAGATATGGCGCTGTAACTTTGTATGCTTTCCATGCAAAATCAGATGTTGGATTCTTTGTAAGCTTGTAATGATATGCAAGCATCAATCCTCCAGAAACTGCTGCAATGATTGTGTAAACAATTCCCAGACCAAAAGCATACAGCATCAATGAATATGGAAGCAAGATGATAGTGTTTGCTAAAATGTATTTTGATGTTTTTTGCATTCCAATTACAACAGGCAACATTGGAATTTCGGCTTGTTTGTAATCGTCTTTCAGCTTCATTGCAAGACACCAAAAGTGAGATGGAGTCCAAACAAAGACTAAAAATCCAACCAAAAATCCTAAAATATCCATAGAGCCTGTAGCAGCAGCCCAACCTGCCATTGATGCTGCGCTTCCTGCAAATCCACCAATAACGATGTTTGATGAGTTGAGTCGTTTAAGCCATACAGTGTATACTATAACATAAAAGAAAATTCCTAGTGCAATGAAAAATGCTGTAATAGGATTTAGTGTAAAGTATGCATAGATAACAGATGTACAGCTAAGAGCAAGACCATACGCAAATGCATGACTTGCCTTTAGTTTTCCAGATGGTATTGGTCTTGTACTGGTTCTTTTCATTCTTAGGTCGATGTCTCTGTCATAATAGTGGTTTAGTGCACTAGAGCCAGCCGATGCAAGTGTACCTGCAATTATGATGTGCACCAGTCCCATATTGTCAAGTTCTGGTCCAACAAGTTTACTTGCAGCATACATCGATGTAACTGCCGTTATTACCAAAAGTATGATAATGCGGGGTTTTGATATCTCAAAAATCTCTTTTAATCCCAATCTTCTTTTAGCTTTTTCTATGGGGATTTAATTTCTTCGACTTTGCTGATCCTTGTTCTTACAAAAGAATTAAGTATCTCACAGAGACGAGCTACTACGAATGAGTAATTGGGACCTCATGATGCCTGGAATGGGGCTTACGGCCATAGGATTAGCAGGTATTATTCTATCATATTCAGGAATTGCACACACCTTCGTTGATGGACTGCATGCACTTACTGGGCTTACGATGTTTTTTGGTTTGATTTTCTTGTCAGCTGGAATTTTAGAAGGAGGTGTTTCAACTAGCACTAAAGCAAAAGTAACGACTTTGGTTATTTTATCAATTGTACTATCATTTGGAATGTATGCATTGTTCCAAAACACTATCAGTACGTTGCCAATATTTGCTATTCTTATGATGATTATTGCAATTCCATCAATTGTAATTACTTATGTTGTAATGAAGATGCCACAGTATACAAGACCTGTTGCAAGAATTTTCATTTTAGGTGCAGTGGTTGGAATTGGTTCATTTGTGGCCTTTGGAGTTTTTGGACCAACACCATATCTATTATCAGAAGAGGTTATAGAAGAGGTAAAAGAATTTGTAGAAGAGATACCAGCAGGCGTGAAGGTACATTCAGTTTCAATTTTGGAAGGCTCTTCTGAGCAAGGAAATCCTGATTATGATCCTGATGAACTTTACGTTCAACAAGGACATATTGTAGCGTGGACAAATAATGATTCGTTTTCTCACACAGTTACAAGTTCTCTAGACTTTGGGGAAACATTTGATTCAGGATTAATGAGTGCCAATGAAAAATTCATGTTAGATACAACTGATCTTGCACTTGGAGAATATGAATACATGTGTATTGTACACCCATGGATGGTTTCTTATCTTATTGTTGAAGAGTCAAGAGAAATACAAACCACTGTAGTTTCAATTCCTCAAGGTGCTGGCTTTCAACAACCTAGTCAAGTGTACTATGACTCTAACTTAGTCACAGTAGCTATTGGAAATACTGTTTCATGGGTTAACAACGATGAACAGGTACATACTGTAACATCTGAAACACCAACAGGAGGACCTGATGGATTATTTGATTCAGGAATAATGTCTATTAAAGCATCATTTCATCAAACGTTTGATACTGTTGGAACATTCGATTACTACTACATTGTACATCCGTGGATGCTAGGTACTGTAATAGCAGAATAATTTTGGAAAAATCAATTGTTATTTCAAAAGCTCAAAAAGAGATTTTGTTAAATCATGCTTCAAAATTGAATCCAAACGAATCGTGTGCCATTTTGTTTGGTCGTGTTGAAAATGAAAAAAGTATAGTAAAAGATGTATTTCTAGCCGAAAATATTGATGAATCTACAGTAAATTTTACCATTTCAAATGAGGAACTACTCAAAGCATACAAAATTGCTGAGGAAAAAAATCTAGATATTATTGGAATCTTTCATTCTCATCCAAGCTCAGATGCATTTCCTTCAAGTACAGATAAGAAATTCATGTATACAAATCCAGTAGTGTGGGTCATTTCATCTGGAGGAACAAATGAGCTAAAAGCATTTTTGTTAGAACCAGAGATAATAGAAATTCCAATTGTTATTTCTTGAGTTGAAAAGTAGCTTCTAAACCATCTGAAATTTTTTTTAGAACTGATTTTTCGGGTTTTAGAATTTTTCCAATCACATTAACAGGGGAATAAGGTTTGATTTCATCTTTTTTCCCAATTGGTGTTGGACCATAAAACAAACAGATTGCTTTTCCTGATGGCCAATAGGCTACATCGTTTAATTCAACAAGCGGTTTTGCATTTTCTTCTTTTTCTTTAATCGGTGATTCATCTGTGTAGATTTCTTCTCCCCACAGATTCATTCCAACAGTAAATGGTAAGTTTTCAACAAATTTTTTTACAGTGTTGGGCGAGTTTGAATCATCAAGTTCTATCTCTATATTTTCTACCTTTGGAATAACAATCTCTATTTTGTGTTTCATGAGTAAAGTAGTTCTTTGAATTAAATATCCCTTGTCTTTCAATAATTATATGGAAATTCATGTATACGATACTTACGTAAAAGCCAACGATGGGCATACTATGCATTTTGATGTGATTACTTCTGAAAAGGATCATGGTAAAGCAATAGGGTATGCCAAAAAGTGGTTATCTTCAATTGGTGAGGGAGATTCAGCTGTAACAACTGAAGAGTGTCAATTTTGTCACTCACAAAGTGCACCTGAACCTGTTTCACAAGCAATTGAGAAAGACGGATTTTTCATTCAAAAAATGGAAGGCTGTCCATAAACTCCTTCTAATTTTTTATTTCTCTACCAAAGTTTTTTAGCTGTTTTCATTCTTTAAAATCATGGAAAAACATCCATATGCAAAACATACAGTTGAAGGTGACAAGAAAATAAAATGGATTTGTGGTTGTTTTCAAACAGTTGATGATTATTTCAAATTCTGTGAAAAGCACAATGACACTTTGAAAAGAGCAATCAAAGCACAGATTGATGAGCTTGATATGACACTAATTGTTGATGAATAATTTTCCTATATTATAATTATTCCAACAAATGCGGAAACAAAAACTATTGCAACCGTATTGAGCAATTTAATTACGGTGTTTAGAGCAGGACCTGCAGTATCTTTGAAAGGATCACCAATAATATCTCCTACAACTGCAATTTTGTGCTCTTCTGAGCCTTTTTCGCCCTTCATTTCAATCAATTTCTTTGCATTATCCCATGCTCCGCCAGTGTTTACAAGATAGAATGCAAGGAATATTCCCGTAACAACTGCACCCATCAAGAGGCCAGCGACTGCTGGTGGTCCTAACAATACTCCTAGAACGATTGGTGCAGCAATAGCAATGCTTGCTGTTTTCCATAATTCTTTCAAAGAAGCTATTGTAGCAATATCAACACACCGTGCATAATCTGGTTTTGATTTTCCTGTTAGAATTTCAGGATCATTTTTGAATTGTCGTCTAACCTCGTCTACTAGTTTTGAAGCTGCTTTAGTTACTCCATTAATTAGAGTGCCAGTAATTATGTATGGAATCAAGCCACCAACTAAAAGTCCGATAATGATTGCTGGGTTTGTTAGACTGTAATCAAATACCTGATGAAAAATTTCAGTTGCTTCAAACTGAAATGCTTGAATCATTGCAAGAGCAGCAAGTCCTGCACTAGCTATTGCAAATCCTTTTGTAATTGCTTTTGTAGTATTTCCAACTGCATCAATTTCATCAGTAACTTGACGATTTTCTTCTCCCATTTTAGTCATCTCAACAATTCCACCAGCATTGTCTGCAATTGGTCCAAATGCATCAATGCTTAGAACAATTCCTGCGAGACTAAGCATTGCCATTGCAGTAAGCGATGTTCCAAAAATTCCGTACATTAGTGCTTGAGATGGATCTGGAGCAACTGATGATGAAATTGCAAATGAAACAATGATTGCGACAACTAGTGCAATCATAAATGGACCAGTTGATTGCATTCCTTTGACAATTCCCATTAATATTAATGATGCATATCCCCACTTTGCTGAATCTGCAATTTCTTGAACAGGTTTGTATTTGTAATTTGTATATCTGTCTGTAATTTTTTGGATAACTGGAACTAGTATAACACCAATAACAGTTGAGCCAAATAATGCATAAGCAATTGAGTTTTGTCCAAGAAAATAATACATAAAAATAAAGTTTAAGATAATAGCAATTGATGCGGAAATGTAAAATGCTTTGTTGAGAGGCTTCATAACATCTGTAATGTTCTTAGAACCGACGGTTACAGCTCCAATTATTGAAGCAAGCATTCCTGATGCCCCAACTAAAATCGGATAAAGAAAGTTTTCTGGTGCTCCAATTAATGCTGCTATTAGTATTGATGCTAACATTGTAACAATGTATGATTCGTATACATCTGAGCCCATTCCTGCTGCATCACCTACATTATCACCAACATTGTCAGCAATTGTTGCAGGGTTACGAGGATCGTCTTCTGGAATGTTTACTTCTAATTTTCCTACCAAGTCTGCAGCCATATCTGCAGCCTTTGTGTAAATTCCACCACCAACTCTGATAAATAATGCAATCAAGCTAGCACCAATTCCAACACCAACAATTGTAATTGGGTCTGGAAAAACAAAATAGAGTCCTGTCATTGCAAGCAAAGCCATCGCAGGAACTGCAAGTCCTACTGATGCGCCACCCCTAAATGCTAGTGCAAATGTTTTTCCAAGTCCAGAGCTAGAGGCATTTGCACACCTTACTGCAGCTTTTACAGTAATTTTTAGTGAAATTAATCCAGAAATTGCTGAAAGCGCAGCACCAACTGCAAATGCAATTCCGTTTGAATATCCAATAAAGTAACCTATAATGACCGATAGTCCAATTGCTATTGGGATAATAATTTTCATCTCTCGTTTTAGAAAAGCTGCTGCTCCAACTCGTACTGCTTCAGAAATTTCCATCATTTCTTTGGTTCCAGACTTTTGTTTTGAAACCCATGCGGCAAATCCAGCAGCTACAACAAAAGATGCAATGCCAGCCCCAATTGGCAGAAGTTCCTGTACCTCCATTTTATACCTGCTTGCCTATATGTGGGAAATATAAATCATGGACTAAAAATTGAGAAAATTTTCATTTTCTTTTTTGATAAGGTGCAAAAGTTTTTTCTTTCAATCCTTGTCGCACTAACTTGTTGAATCTTTTTCCATGAGCTAGATAAGGAAATCGCATATGGATTAATTCATGTACAATTGTATTTTCTAGTGTTTTTTCATCTGGAATTTTTTTTACATTTAGAAAGATAAGATTACTTTGCATGTATGAAATTCCATAATATTTGTAGGCAGTTGTTCTTCTTCCTTCTGTTAATTCTCTTGGTTCCTCAAGAACTTCCTTTGGAGTAAAAAGAACCTTTGGTTCAGGAATTGAAAATCTATTAGAATAAATTCCAACCTTTTCAAGAATTTGTAATTTAAGATCAGGTTCTAGTTTCATGCAGATTTTTTTCAAAAATACAGTTTATTCTGAAT
>JADFGC010000002.1:17857-41405 GCA_022567895.1 Nitrososphaerota archaeon | reverse complement strand
ATACTTTTAAAAATTTTCCTGTAGTTTTCTTTATCTCTGAAATTATATTTATAATATTCATTTACATTTTCAAATTCATATAAATAATCAAGAAATAAATTTTGATGACCGGGAATACCACTAAAATTTAAATGCATAAATTCTCCTAATAATAGAAATATAGTGGTCTAAGGTATAAAAAAGATGATTGTTTGACAACGATTAACTTCATATTCAGAATTACTTTTGCAAGATATATTATTTAACTATCTTTCTAATTATTCATACTATAAAATGCCGTTTTGGAAATAAACTTAATAAAATATCTTAACTTAAAAAGAAGCATTAATGTAGTAAAAATCTTATCGTCTTTCACTCTATCAAAGTTGATAAGAAAACCAATCGTTTGGGGAATGCCAATTTCGTATTCGATAGAACCGACCAATCACTGCAATTTAAAATGTCCTGAATGCCCATCCGGATTGGGTGTATTGACGCGCCCCTTAGGTTTATTAAAACTTGATGATTTTAAGAAACTCGTTGATGAGATTAATGATACGGGATTTTATATTCAGTTGTTTTTTCAGGGAGTGCATTTTATAAATAAAAGTTTACCAGCGATGATTAGTTAGGCTCAGGCAAGTAATATTTATATTTCAATTAGTACAAATGGGCATTTTATAAACCAAGAAAATGTTGATGCTGTTTTAAAAAGTGCTCCGGATAAAATAATTTACTCGATCGATGGTTTAGATGAAAAAAGTTATCAAAATTATAGAATTGGCGGTACTTTTAAGCAAGCAGACCACGGTTTGAGAGCTTTAGTAAATGGCAAGAAGAAATTAAATCTTAATCGTCCTTATGTAGAGCTACAATTTATCGTGATGAAACAGAATGAAGATCAATTAGATGAGGTACTTAAATACGGTAAAGATATTGGAGTGGATAGGGTTGTATTTAAAACTATGCAAATCTCTTCATACGAGAATGCAATAAAGTTTCTTCCGACAAATGAAGAGTACAGAAGATATACTATTTCCAACGGATCGTTTAAAATAAAAGGCAGGTTTGCAAATCATTGTTTTGCATTATGGAGAACATCGGTTATTACCTGGGATGGAAGGGTTGTGCCATGCTGCTTTGATAAAGATGCGGATTTTGAATTGGGGATCACTAATGGGCGATTATTCAGGGATGTTTGGAAATCTGATGAATATACAAAATTTAGAAGCAATGTACTAGGTGACAGAAGTTCAGTTTCTATTTGTACGAATTGTACTGAAGGATTAAAAATTAATATATTAAAAATAGAACAATAAAGATTTATAATGTTTGTTGATTTAGTTTATGAAAATATATTTACAAAATATAAGTCATGGCTAATCTTAATTGCAAAACTTTTTATAGCCCTCGGCATCTTATATTACTTAATATCATATGTGGATTACAACAAGATTGTTACAGCCTTAGGTGAAGCGGATGTTTTATTAATTAGTACTGTTTTTTTACTCGGCTTTGTAAATATTTACCTGCAATTTCTAAAATGGAAACTTACATGTAAGACAGTTTTATCGGAAACAAAAAATTCTAAAATATTAACATCACTATTTTATGGATTATCTGCCGGAGCTGTAACCCCTATGAGGGTTGGCGAGTACTTTGGTCGTGCAATCGCATTTAAAAATAAGCCGCTGCTTCAAGTTACTGCTGCAACTTTAGTTGATAAATTTTTTCCGCTTATGATTGTTGTCTTCCTGGGCTCGATGGCGAGTATTTTCTTTCTTTATTTCTATTGAAAACAAAGAAGAACTGATTAGTTTTACTATACAGTGATTGCTTTTAGGAGATTGTAGTTAAAAGCACCTAGAATGCAGTTTAGATGAATTTGTTCATCATTAACTATTCTACATTCAGTGCAATGAAACTCAATTGGTTCATCACACACAGTACATTCTCGTGATATCATGAGTTTCTGTCCGCACTTTTTACATGAATCAATTCTCATACTAGTTGCTTTTTTCAAGGTGTATATATACTATTGGTAATGAGTGGTAATGACTGGTAATTAAAACCAAGATTTATAAACTATTGATTGAGGATCTGTTTTTGTATGGTTACTTACAGAAATAGCACCCAGATAGTAGCTGATTTGCTTACAGCAACTGAACAGTCTGGACAAGAGGGAATAAAGACAACACGCTTGCTGTCAAAAGCGAATCTCCCACATTCAAGATTGACAAAATTTGTTGAAAATTTGACTGGGGCTGGTTTGATTAATAAAATTGAATACGACGGAAAAAACACATTTGTAATTACACCAAAAGGTAGACAATACCTAGAGTCATACGAAAAGTTTTCAGATTTTTCGGAATCTTTTGGACTAGATCTCTAAAAAGGTTATTTGATATGTCAATTACCTTATCCGATTTTAAATATAGAATAGGAATGCCTCGTTTAATTTCAATGGGTTTAGACTCGGTCAAACCAATCATTAATTTTATATTATTTAACACGATATATGCCAATCACCTTATCCGATTTTAAATATAGAATAGGAATGCCTCTTTCAATTTCAATTAGTTTAGACAAAAAATTAATTTGATAATACTTATCAACGAGATATTTATTATATTTATTATTATGACTAAAAAACCAAAAAAAAGTATGACAAAGAAGAAACTACAAAAAGAATCTGACCCCGACAGACTTGTACTAACAAAGCAAGAAATCCTTGAATTTTGTGATGGTGTTTTGGAAAAATGGAATAAAAAACCAGAAGAAAACGCTAAGAATATCTTTGCAATGAACGCCGTAAGAATGAGTGTTCTATGGACAGATGAAGACTCGTTGAAAGCAATTTGGGGTGAAATTTTAAAGTGGGCTTTTGCATTAATGTATAAAAATGCCATAGCTCAAGCAAGGGAAGAAAACGTAGATTGGCCCCACGTTATGGGAAAAATTAAAGATCTGAATAAAATTTAGTCTGAGGACTAAGAAAAATCAATATTTGATACGAACTGTAAATTGGAATACTGAATAATCTATTTGGTTTCTAATCTTATTTTTGTGGCCACATATTGTTCCAAGTTTCAGCAAACTTTTTCATTAGTTCACCATATACTTTCAGCTGCTCCATTCCTGGTTCATTTAGTGTCTTTTGCCAGTTTTCTGTAAATTGCTTGTATCCCAAAACTAGCCTCACTCATGGCCTTTTGCCAACTCTCACCAAATGTTTTGAATGCATCAATTCCTGCTTGATTCATTGCCTTTTGCCAGTTTTCACCAAACTGTTTCATTGTATCAGATGATGATTCTTTTTCTGCCTCCCCCATTACATTATTGAATTTTTGGTGCATGTTTGTACTTGCTTTTTGAACTGATTCGAAAAGTTGTTTCCAGTCCTCATAAGAATCCATATACTGTTCCCATAATTTTTCCCATTCAGTTGGGGGTTTAGCTACCGACACAAATTCATTTCTTGAAAAGGGTAACATAAATGAATCCTTTTATTTTATTCAAGTCACATTCATGAAAATTAGATTATATTTTTATTTCATAGTAACGTAGTTAATTTTGGAATCTGACATAACATGTTTACTTACAGAAATAGCTCCCAGATAGTAGCTGATTTGCTTACAACAACTGAACAGTATGGTCAAGAGGGAATTAAGATAACCCACTTGCTAAGAAAAGCGAATCTCTCACATTCGAGATTGACAAAATTTGTTG
The DNA here is from genome assembly GCA_022567895.1 of Nitrososphaerota archaeon. Lineage (GTDB taxonomy): Archaea > Thermoproteota > Nitrososphaeria > Nitrososphaerales > Nitrosopumilaceae > DRGT01. Next base: position 37,697 of record JADFGC010000002.1, on the reverse strand, counting down.
AAAATTTGACAGGTGCTGGTTTGATTAATAAAATTGAATATGACGGAAAAAACACATTTGTAATTACACCAAAAGGCAGACAATACCTAGAATCCTATCAAAAATTCTCAGATATTGCAGAATCTTTTGGACTAGAATCGTAAAAAATTAATTTCTTTTTTTATTTAAATTACATTTGATACGAACCGTTAACGAGTAAAAAATTAGTTTTTGCAACAATTAGAACATTGTTTAAATCATTTTGATATCATAACATAATATGGCTAACATAAGTGGCATAGCAATAGGAATCGCAATAGCTGCGATCGTGATTGCTATAGCTTCAATTGGCTATTCAGCAACGCAAACTACGACGACACAACAATTACCTACTGTTAGCTCAGAGCCAATCGAACGAACGATTTACGTCAACCTCGTTGAACCAAAAGGATCCACCAATATCGAAAAGGAGCCATTTCCGACAGAAGCTCTGCCTGAGGGTGAAGGCTACGAATTAAAACCTCCTGACGAAACAGGCAAATGGGTTGTAGAGACATATACCTTTTCACCTTCTGTAATTGTAGTGAATCAAGGGGACACTGTAAACATCAAAATGTTGGGAATCAACGGAGCTTTACACAAAATATCTATTGAAAATTATGTTGATGAATTTGATATCCATCGTGGTGAGCTTAAAGAAATTTCATTTGTAGCAGACGTAGCAGGGACTTTCAAAATGTCTTGTGATGTTCATCGTCCAGCAATGGAAGGATATCTGATGGTTTTGCCAACAGCGTAGTCTTACGGTTCCTTTTCCTTAACATTTGATACGAACTGTTAATTGGTCAAAGTATTACCAATAGCAGTATACCTTATGACCATATCACAACACCACTATTCTTGGTTTTTTTGCTTAATTATCGATGCCCAAAAGTCTATTAGTTTGCCATTCATCTCAGCAAATGTTTGTGAGCTATCATTGAATGCTTGAATGTTCTTAGAAAGCGTTTCAAGAGACGTGCGCGTAAGTTGGTTTTGCAAGTTCCAAGCCTTGGTAGTTTGTTCCGCAAAATTTGTTATAATATCGAGTGATTCATCAGGGAGTTTGATGTTAGTTCCCAACTTATCTGCTATAGTTTTTTGAAGTAAAATTGCAGACTCGACATTATTCTTCCTTGATTCAACTATTTCTTGTTGAAGATCTGATACTGATTGCAGGTAAATGGCAGCATTTGCTTTTGCCTCTTTAAAGTATTTGTCAATGCTTTGTTGACAGACAGAATAGATATCATTTGTTTCTTTGGCACTTTGAGATTCTGGTTTTTGTGGTGTTGACTGTATTTTTGGTTTCTGTGGTATTGACTGGATTTTTGGTTTCTGTGTAGTTGTACTCATGATTTAGATCTCACCATTATGTATAGGTAGTTCTGAAATTTTAGTGTTTCAAATTTTTTTTTAGATTAATATTTAATACAAACTGAGAATGTAGGCTTTAACTAATTTACAAAAGCCCTGCATGAGAACTAAACTCGGACAACATTGTATTGAATCTTGGTAGATTCGATTGTAATTGTAGATTCACATTCTATAATCACAGTGTTTTGTAGATCAAAATCCAAAAAAGATCATTTTTCAAAATGTATTCAGCTCAATTTGCGTTGGTAATTGTTAAATATTCCACACAAGCCTGTTTCCTTCATGAGTAAGCCAGCTGATTTAGGTTCTTTGAAAATAGGCTCATACATTCTACTTCCTGTATCTGATCAACCAACAGGAGAACCATGTAGAATTTCTGAATATGATACTAGTAAACCAGGAAAACATGGTTCTGCCAAAGCTAGAATTGTTGGGGTTGGCATTTTTGATAACCAAAAACGTCCTCATGTAGGACCTGTCAGTATGCAGATTCATGTTCCTCTAATAGACAAAAGAATTGGCCAAATCATATCCATCACCGGTGAAAATTTCCAAATCATGGATTCTGAAACCTTTGAAACCATAGATGTCACTATGGTCGATGACGAAGTAAAAGGAAAATTGGAAAATGCTCAGAATGTTGAATATTGGAAAGTTATGGATAGAACTAAAATAATGCGAATAAAAGGTTAATCTGGATGCTGATGATGATTCGGAAAAGCCGTCTGATATTTGATGACGATTATGAGTTTTGAAGCATCCGTTGCATAATATTATTCAAAAGTTATCTACGAAAACAATTTCTCAATAAATGAAATGAATCTAGTATCGTTATTTTCTGGGGGAAAAGACAGTACTTATTCAATCTACAAAGCAAAACAAGAAAGACATCAAATTCAATGTTTGATAACAATTCTTCCATTATCTGATGAAAGTAAATTGTTGCATTTTCCTAACATAGAGATTACAAAATTACAATCTAAATCCATGGACATTCCACAATTGTACATCAAGTCGGAGTCTAATGAAACTGAAATTGAAGAATCTTTACTAGAAGAAGTTCTGAAAAAAGCAAAATCTGAATATGGTGTTGATGGTTTGGTGCATGGTGGAATTCTCAGCGAATTTCAAAAAAATATTTTTGAAAAAGCCTGTTCTAAATTAAACCTGAAATTAATTTCTCCTTTATGGCATAAAGATCAGATTGAATACATGAAAAATTTGATTGAATCTGGTTTCCATTTTATTATTACAAGTGTTTCATCTGATGGATTAGATGAAACATGGTTGGGAAAAGAAATCAACCTAGAAGATCTTTCAAAGTTAGAACAATTGGGAAAAAAATATGGATTTAATGTAAATTTTGAAGGGGGGGAAGCTGAAACCTTAGTAGTTGATTGTCCACTCTTTTCTCAACCACTCAAAATTCTTAACTCTAGAAAATTTTGGGATGGAATACGAGGAAGGTTTGAAATACTCGACGCAGAATTAGATCACCGTGCTAGATAATCTTAAGACAAACCTAAGAGCTGCAATAAAGAAACTAGTAAACTCTTCGGGAATAGATGAAGAACTAATCAAGGAATTATCTAAAGATGTTCAGAGAGCACTTTTACAATCAGATGTTAACGTTCGTCTAGTACTTGAGATTACAAAAAAGCTTGAAGAAAGATCTCTTAACGAAAATCCCCCCCCTGGCCTTTCAAGAAAAGACCATATTGTAAAAATTCTGTATGATGAACTAGCAAAACTTCTAGGAAATGAAACTGAATTTTCTTTCAAACCTGGAACAATGAACAAGGTCTTGATGCTGGGAATTCAGGGAAGCGGAAAAACTACAATCACTTCAAAACTTGCCAAGTTTTTGACCAAACAAGGATACAAAGTAGGTGTTATTGGTGCAGATACTTTTAGGCCAGGTGCGCTCGTGCAACTAAAAACGATGTGTGAAAAAGCAAATGTGGAAGTGTATGGAGACGAAAAAAACAAAGATTCTCCACAATTAATCAAAAATGGTTTAAAACATTTTGAAAATTCCAATCTTGATGTTGTTTTGATTGATACTGCAGGTCGTCACAAAGAGGAAAAAGACCTGTTAAACGAAATGAAAGAAATTAACAAAGTAGCTGACCCAGATCTTGTATTACTTGTAATTGATGGAACTATAGGACAACAATGTTTCAATCAAGCTGATGCATTTCATAAGATAGTTCCTATTGGTGGAATAATTATCACAAAACTTGATAGTTCTGCAAAAGGTGGTGGAGCAATTGCAGCATCTGCTGCTACTGGAGCACAAATCATGTACATTGGTACTGGTGAAAGAATTGATGATTTAGAACAATTTTCCCCAACACGATTTGTCGGAAGATTATTGGGTATGGGTGATGTAAAAGCAGTTTTAGAACTTGCAAAAAGATTAGAAAGCGAAGCAGATGATGTTCGATTAAAACGAATCTCCAGCGGAAAAATGAATATGGAAGATTTCTTTTATCAATTAGAACAAGTAACAAAAGTTGGTTCACTTCGAGGATTTTTGGATAGTATGCCAGGTCTGTCTGGAATGGTAAAAGATGATCAACTTGATCAAATGGAAGGACGAGTTGAGAGGTGGAGATACATAATTCAAAGTATGACAAAACAAGAAAAAGCAGACCCTGACCTACTAAACTCCTCAAGAATTAAGAGAATTGCACGTGGTTCAGGATGGCCTGAACATGAGGTTAAGGAACTAATGAAAAATTACAAGAATTCTAAAAGCATGATGAAGGCATCTAAAGGACGGCAAATGCAAGGCGCACTTCGCCGGATGGGATTAGGCTAGTTCTTACTCATATGTAATCACTAATAATACGACATAAAGAAAACATTGATGTGACAAAATCTCAAATGAATCAGGTTTTAATTCAATCTGAAAAAATTTCAAAAGAGTATGATCTATGTGAAAATTGTCTAGGTAGATTATTTTCAAAAAAACTTGGCGTTTCATCAAATAAACTTCTAGGAAAAAAACTTAGAAAAAAATTAAGACAAAAATCTCCAAAATGCTACATTTGTAAAAACATGTTTTCAAATCTTCAATCACACATTGACAAAATGCTTGAATTTTCTTCAGATTTTCAATTTTCAACATTTGTGACTGGGGCGATTTTAAAGCCGTCATTTGTTGACAGGGATGATTCTATTCGTTCAAAATTTCAACTAAAAGGAATTGATAGCCTCAAAACTGAGTTGACAAGAGAGATTAGCAAAGAATTTCAGAAAAAAACAAAGAAGAAAATAGACTTTCAAAATCCAGATGTTACCTTTACTATTAATTTCAAAAATGATTCTTGTGAATTAAGATCAAAGCAAATCTATCTTTTTGGAAGATATACAAAAAATGGTCGAGATTTTCCTCAAAAACAAAATCCATGTGAAAACTGTAATGGAAAAGGCTGTGTTTCTTGTGACCAACATGGAATATCAAATTTTGACAGTGTAGAAGGAAAAATCTCTGAATATCTCTTTCAAAAATTTGGAGCAATTAAAGCAAAAATTACTTGGATTGGAGGTGAGGACAAAAAAAGCCTAGTTCTTGGAAGAGGCAGACCATTTTTTGTCAAACTAATAAATCCTCAAAAAAGAAAGATTAAGACTATCAAGAAAGTAAATCTAGAACAAATCTCAATTTCTAATCTAAAAATAATTGATCAAATCCCTAAAGCCCCAATTCCGTTCAAATCAAAAATTCTAATTCAAATAACTTCAGATGACAAGGTAAACTCGTCAGTTCTAAAAAATCTGAAATCTATCAAAAAAACACCTATTTTGGTGCGTGAAAAGCCTGGGAAAGAAGCAAAAAAATCCGTGTATGCATCAAGTTACAAAAAAACTTCACCAAATTCATTTAGCTTGAGTTTAACTGTCGATGGCGGTTTGCCAATAAAGAGATTCGTTGAAGGGGATTCTGTAAAACCAAATATCAGTGAAATTCTTGATATGAATTGTAAGTGTAAAGAGTTTGATTTCTATAGTGTTGAATTGTAATGACAACAATTAACTAACCATTTTCATAATCATCAACATGCCAGTAAGAAAAAAGGGAAAACACAAAAGACGGGCTGATCAAACCGCTGACCGTAGAAAAAAAAAGAAATCTAAGCGTGGCAAGTCAAAATCTAGGTAAGTCAAATTAACATTTTTACCATGAATAGTTGCGAGAGGTTTTATTGGAACCATTAATCAAAGTAAAAGAAGCTCATCAAAAAGGAATAATTCCAGATAAAGAATTTGCCCTGATTAAAGAAAGATTTCAAATTACGATTGAAGGCATTAATAGAATTGAAAAAGCATCTGGAATAAACTATCCCATAGCTTACGTTGAACCATCAATAATTCTATCCTCACCAGACCCATCTTCATATCAATATGGAATTCTTTTTGCAAGAACAATTCCTGTTGTTTTTGATCAAAGATTACAGGTTGTGATTCAGATAACTGCTCCTTTAGTTGCATATGGTTTGAAGGGAACTATCCATGCTATACTTGCTCATGAATTCCTTCATTATCTAGAATTAATTCGAAAGTTTTCAAAAATGGAAGTTTTATCAGATGAAATTACTGGAAATCTGTTTGAAAGTGTTTATGCTGATGAAACTAGACTTTTTGACCCAAGAGCAGTATTTGATGATAAGACATTATTGTTACACATAACAAAAAAATTTCCTGCAGGTTTTAGAGATTACAAATTAGAGGATAAAGTAATAAAATATTGGATTGAAAAAGACCTCCCAAAATCAAATGTTGCTCTTGATACTAACATTGTAAAACTATCTGCCGAATCATTATCAAAAATAAAGATTGATCCAAAGCTTTTGAGTAAAATAGAAAAGCTAGAACAAAAAAGCAAAAAGATTAGGAAGAAAAAACTCTATTGAATAAATTCTGTTAAATTACATTTTCCACAAGTGTGTCGGTTTTTGTGCTCTGCCATAAACACGCCTTTACCACAACGAGAACAAATTTTTCTTAGTTTAGTTACTTTTTCTCCTTCAATTTTGTAATATTTGTAAACATTTGGGCTGGAACCTTTTTTTCCTGTCATTATTCAGACTCCTTTGGTTTTTCTTCAGCTTTTGCTTCTTTTGATGGTTCTTCTTTTTTCTTCTCTCTAGCATCTTCAGCCTTTACTTCAGGTTTTTCCTCTTTCTTTTCTTCAGCTGGCTTTTTTGCTTTTTCCAATCTAGCAAATATTACAGGATTGATATGTTGTTTTGCTAATTTCTCATCATCATAAACATAGAAAGTTCCAGTGATCAGAGGTTTTCCTACATGGTTTTGTAATTTCATTGGAATGATGATTTTACCATCTAGCTTGAATTCTTTTGAAATCATATCTATGGCTTCAATTTTTTTGAGTTTGCCCCCAAGACCAGCAAAATTACAGATAAGCTCTCTTCTAGATAGGAATGTGTTATTTACATCACTAACGGTCTCAATAAGGGACATGTACCCAAATCCTTTCTATAGTTCATATAAATCTTAATTGAAAATGAAGAAGAAATTTAAGAAATCACCACAAATGAGTTACATGGAACGTTACATGCTTCATCTCAAAAATAATGGATATTTACCTCTAAACTCTCGTGAGCTTGTTCACAGAGCAAGAGAACTTTGTTCTGATATTGGAGCATCAATTAGAGTTGCTCGCGTTGCAAGTAAATTTGTAGAGTTTGATGTGTCCGTTGAAAAAGAAAAATTTGATTCTCTAGTTGAAAAATTAAGTTCCATTGGTAAACTAGATAATGCAAGACATGTTGTTGAAGAAGAAATTGAACAAGAACAGGGAATTAAAGATGGAATTTTTTATTTTAATAACGAAAGATTTTGGGAAGCTCATGAAGCATGGGAAGGCGTTTGGAAAAAATGCAATGGGCTAGAAAAAGAAGTAATTCAAGGAATTATTCTAGTTGCAGTAGCCTTTGCACATTCTCAAAAAAATAATGATAGTGTTGGACTTGGAATGTTTGGGCGTGCATTAGAAAAAATTGGTGATTTTACAGGAATGTATCACAACATTGATGTCGATAGAATTCGAAAACTAATTACACACATGCGAAAAACTGGGGAAATAACTAGATTCCAGGTTTAATTAAATCAAGAGCAGTCATTACTACTTGAGCTCCCTCAATTAATCCAATTCCACCTTTTTTTGCTTCATTTTCTGTAACTCTTAATGTATCATCATCTTTGATAAAATCCCCTGAAACAAGTATTGGTACTGGGTCATCACTGTGTCCTTTATTGATACAAGGAGTAGAATGATCTGCTGAAATCACAACTGCAACTTTACTCGTATCAATATTATCAAGTAGAGTTCCAAAAAACCTTCGATCAATCTCTTCAATATTTTTCATTTTTCCAATTGCATCTCCATCATGACCAAATTCATCAGGACCTTTTAGATGAACATAGATTGCATTCTGTGTTTCCATAGCTTTAGCCGCAACTCTAGCTTTTTCTTCATAATCTGTTAGACCGCCCGCTTCAAACGCCTTCATTTTCAAAACTTCAGAAATTCCAAGTTCAACTGGCATATCCACAATACACGAAAAATTCATAGAATACAATTCATTTATTGGTGTAACTTTTGGATACCGATTTCCCGCATCGCGTAAAAGAATGCTATTTAGCAATTTTTTGCCTCGCTCCTTTCTTTTTTTGTTAACATCACTTTTTTTCATTATTAGCAAAGACTGGTTTGTAAACTCATTAACTAAATTAGCAGTCAGTTTCGCATTTGGTGTCTCCTCAAGTGGTAAGCATTTTTCAATTTTCATAAAATCAGTCACTGCTTTCGCAATTCCCATGCCGTCAACCCTTACATATGCAGGATCCGTGTTTGTAATTTCAGAAGAGAGTTGTTCTCCCTCTGCTCTAATTCTAACAGTTACTCTATGATCTATTGTTGGGGCAACAACAACAGATGAATTTTGTTGAGAGAATTTAATTTGCTCTTCAATCTCTTTTGCAATAGCATCTGCATCTTCTTTTTCTATTCTTCTTCCTGCCCGTCGGTCAATTATCACTCCTTCATCATTCAAAGTTGCGAAATTTCCTCTAAGGGCTAAATCCCCATCTTTAAAATCAGTTCCAACACCGATTGCTTCTATAACCCCTCTGCCCACATAATCTACATGCTGAAACTTGTATCCAAGCATGTTAAAAACCGCGATATCCGATTCTGGTGCAATTCCTTTACCTACAGAAATTACTTCGCCCATTGTCCCATTTTTCGCAAGTTTATCTAGATTTGGAGTAACAGCGGCATCTAAAGGAGTTTTTCCATTCAAGTCAGGATGTGGTAAATCACCGACTCCGTCTAATAGAACATAAACCATGTGAACATCAGAATTTTCTGTAATGACTTGCCAGCTCCTGTTTCTGACAACTTTATAAGTCCACTTTAAATCTTCCAGCTAAATTTCCGATCTATCAATGATATGAAAAATTTTTAACATCCCTACTCTGCCAGAAAGTAACATGGGGGATATGAGAAAAGATTACGTTTCTGAACGATTTATGATCGTTGGAAAAAAAGATGAAAAGATAACAGATCTAAAAAAATCTCCATATGCTCCTGGAAACGAATCAATGACAAATCCTTCTGTATTATCCCTTGTAGCAAAAGATGGCATGTTGCAGAGATTGCAAGATGCTGACGGTGATTATGTTACAGGTTGGTTAATTCGAGTTTTTGAAAGTAAAAATCCCGCAGTTTCAATTGAATCTGAAAATACATACAGTGATAGACCACATTACAGCGAACCAGCATACGGCTATCATTACATTGTAGTAGCATCACCAAAAGAAAAGGACTCTTTTTCAACTATTGATTTAGAACAATGGTCTAACGTTCTTGTTGTAATTCAAGATAGATTGCGATGGCTGTACACTCAGAAAGGAGTAACCTATGTCTCAATTTATGTAAATCATGGTGAAGCAGCAGGAAGTACCAACCCTCATCCTCACATGAATATAGTCACATTTTCAACAATTCCTCCAGTAATTGAAGCCGAAGCAGAAGCCTCTCACCAAATTCTAAATGAAAAAGGAGTTTGTCCAATGTGTCAAACAGTTAGCGCTGAAACTGGAGGTCCACGACAAATCTTACAAACTGAAGGTTTTATTGCATTTTGTCCTTGGGCACCTTCATATCCTTATGAATTTTGGATAAGTCCAAAAAAACACACAACTAGTTTTTCAAAAATAACTCAAAAAGAAATTAATGATTTATCACTAATTCTTCGAGCAACCCTTGGTGGTCTTTCAAAGAGTATCAAAAATTTATCCTACAATCTAGTATTTCATTTATCTCCTGAAAAGAAAAACAGCAGACAAATTCATTGGCACATTGAAGTTTATCCAATCACTGATCCATGGTCAGGCTTGGAGAGAGGTTATGGAGTATTTTTTAATAAAACTTCCCCAGAACAGGCTGCAGAAAAATTAGGCGCGGCGTGTAGAAAAGAGCTCGCTAGCCTAGTGGGCATAGTATAATTTTCAGAATGGTTTATTATTAAAAAATAAAATCTGAACTTCGATGGCTATAGAAAAATACATTGCTGCTGCAAGTCTAGGATTGTTTGTGATGTTTGTTGGAGAAATAATTTCACTTTATGTTTTTATGATTGAACCACCACAACCTGATGATCCTTTTTCACTAATTGGAGAACTTGAAGCTGATCCAAAAATTTTTCAATTTATTTCAATTGGTGTAGCTCCTGCTTCAATTATGGCTGGGATTTCTTTCATTTTAACAAAAAGACTTGGTTCAAAACCTATTGGAATTATGATTGTTGCAGGTGGTGCAATTTTGTTAGTTGGAATGGTTTATGCAAATTCTTTAGTTTCAAAAATTGAACCACAATATTTGACAGATGCAACATCATTTGTTCCACCACTTTTCATGGCAGTATCAATTCCAGTAATGATTATTGGTGCGCGTTTGTTAAGAGTAAAAAAACCAAGAAAGAAAAAAGACTATGTTTAGATGTGATCAAATCTCATAGAGTTTGAATGTTTTTTGAAGCCAATTTTTTCATAAAATGGGTTTACATCTTCCGCACAATCTAAGATAGTTTTGTAGCATCCACAATTTTTGGCAAAATTTAAAGAGGCCTCAATGAGTTTTTCACCAATCCCCTTTCCTTGAAATTCCTTAGCTACTACAACATCCTCAATGTGCCCAACGAGCCCTCCATGATGAATAAACTTAGGTTCTATGAAAAGAGTGGTTGAGCCAACAATTTTTTCTCCCACTTGAGCAACAAAGATTTTGTGATTTGGATTTGATTTTATCTTATCAAAAACTTCCCTGGCTTTATCAAGTCCTAAATCACTAGCTAGTCTCAGAGAATCTAATGATTCTAAAAATCCTTTTTCTAAATCACTTTTTTCAATTTCTCTAATTTTCACATCAGTCATTTTCTAGCGTCAGATCTTTCCTAGTTTTTCTAAGTATTGCTGATATGCCTTCTTGTAAGATGTCTTGTCTCCAATATCCATGAATCCTTTTTTTGTAATGAAACTTTGTACTGGTTTCTTTTTTGCCATAATCTTTCTAACTAAATCATCCATGCCATATGGCTTGTTTTTTGGAATAAAATCAAAAACGTCTGGTTCCATAACATAACAACCCATGTTTATGTCTGCACTAATTTCTGGTTTTTCTTTCCACGCTGTCACTTTACCATTTTTTGAAGTATAAATCACTCCGTATGGAATATTTGTTTTAAATTCAAATAGACTGATTGTGATAAATGATTTTTTTTGTTTATGTTGTGTGAGCATTTTTTTTAAATTAAAATCAAAAATTGAATCTCCATACATGCATACAAAAGTATCATCAATGAATTTTTCTGCTGTCTTTAACTGACCAGCTGTTGCAAGGGGTCTGTTTGCATTTGCATATTCGATTTTAACACCAAATCTTTTTCCATCTTCAAAATAATCTTCTATAGTTTTTCGGAGATAACTTACACATAACACAATTGACTTGATTCCATTTTTTCTAGTCCAATCTATTAGATGCTCTAAAAGTGGTTTATCACCTAACGGTAGCATAGGTTTTGGCATAAAAGTAGTGTAAGGTTGCAGTCTAGTACCTAATCCACCTGCAAGAATTACAGCTTTCACGAGGTTGTATTTGAAAAATGACTATTTATGTTACAGTATAGATTTGTCTCGAACTAAAATCAAAATTAAACCAGTTTAGAAATTTTTTCAATGACTTCATTAGGATTTTTGCCAAAGACCAAAATCATTGACTCCTTTCCTAAATCTCCCTTATGATAAATAACATCTGGTGGTCTAGAAATATTCCTAATCGCGTTTTTTATCCCCCAAGAAATTGTAGAGTTTTCTTTGGCCTTTGTTTTAGCTGGTTCTTTGAGACGATCATAGCTTAAGATCCTTAGTCCATTCTTTTGAAATTTTTTTACAGTTTTTACATTAAATTTTATGTTCGCAGCTGAGCGAATAGCAGGAAATTTTTTACTAATTGTAATGACTGCGTTTCCAATATGCCTTGAACCACCATACTCGAAATTACCTACAACTTGAACTGTTTTTCTATCTTTTACAATTCTACCTGAAACTCCAACAACATCCTTGATTGATTTTGGATGTTTTTTTGAAAAAACAAAATTAGTTTGAACCTCCGGAATAAATAAATGAATATTTTTAATCTGTGTGAACTGTTTTACTGAATTTTTAAGATTTGTTTGAATAGTATCACTTTTTCTTATTTTTGTAATCGGAATTCCTTTTCCTATCTTTTCAGCATTTTTAATTGATTGAGTAGTGTAGTCTTGCGCAAACTTTGAAGAATCAGTAATGTTTTTTCCATTAGAAATACAAAATGCAAGTGTAGAAGAAAATGTACAACCACTTCCATGATTTTTTCTTGATAATTTTTTACAAGAAATAAAATTAGATTTCTTACTTTCTAAGATAAAGTCACTAACCTTACCTTTACTAAACTGGATACCAGTAATTATGACATTTTTTACCCCAAACCTTCTAATTTTCTTTGCACAAGTTATCAAATCTTTTTTTGTTCTAATCTTAATTCCTGACAAAGCCTCGGCTTCTGATTTGTTTGGAGTGATGATATATCCTAATGGTATTAGCAATTTTTTGTAATCAGAAATAGAATTTGGAGTCATCAAAATCCCTCCAGTAGTTGATTTTATCACTGGATCAAGAACAATTGGAACATCTATTTTTCGTAATTTTGAGTTTATGGCTTTGATAATAGAAGAATTGTAAACCATTCCAATCTTTATTGCATCTACTTTGAAATCAGACAAAATGGATTCAATTTGATTTCCAATCATTTTTGGAGAAATTGGCTCTACACTAGAAAGTTTTCTTGTATTTTGGCTAGTAATTGCAGTTACAACTGTAAAGCAATTTCCATCTAATGAAGAGATTGTTTTAATGTCATTTTGTATTCCTGCACCTGAGGAAGGATCAGAGCCACCTATTGAAAGTACATTCATTTTATTTCATGAAAAACCATGGTTAATATTCTAATCAATTTTTGCTGTAACTTTTTTAGTATTTTTTATTATGATACTTCTTTAGCACATTCGTCTGAACAAAAAGCAGAACTCATTCCTTGAAATTCTCTTCCACAATGTCTACATTCCTTTATCAACCTCATGCCTATCCCCATATTATACAGCGATCTATAATATAACAACGATCCAAAATAGCAATATAGTGGTAATTTTTAGTCGATCAATTTTGTATTCGTTTAGTCGTGATTGTTTAAATTTGGCTTAGAGGTAGATAGTCTATCATGACTACACAGATGAGTGCAGCAAGACGTGGTGTTGCTACTGAACAAATGAAATTAGTTGCAAAAGATGAAGATGTAACTTTAGATTGGTTAATTCCAAAAATTGCAAAAGGTTCAATCATAATCCCTAGTAACAACGTTAGACCTCAAAAAATTCACAATGTTGGAATTGGAAAAGGTTTGAAAACTAAAGTTAACGTAAACATTGGAACTTCAACCTTGAATGTAAATTTGGAAGAAGAGGTAGAGAAAGCAAAGGTTGCCGTAAAATATCATACTGATACAATTATGGATTTGAGTGATGGTGGAGATATAAGAGAAATCAGAAAAAAACTACTTGATGTGGCTCATGTGACATTTGGAACAGTTCCAATTTATGAAGCATATAATCACGGAGTTGAAGTTCATAAGAATCCACTTGATTTATCTGAAGATGATTTTCTAAACGCATTTGAAAATAATGCAAAAGACGGTGTCGACTATACCACAATTCATGCTGGAATTACCAAAGACATTGCAAAAAGAATTCTAAAGGTTCAACGATATGCTGGAGTGGTAAGCAAGGGAGGAACAATTACTGCTGCATGGATGCTAAAATACGATAAAGAGAATCCCTACTTTTCACATTATGACTATCTAATTGAGATGGCTAGAAAATACGATGTGACTTTTAGTCTTGGTGATGCTCTAAGACCTGGCTCGATTTTAGATTCTCATGATGAGCTTCAAGTTGAGGAAATGATCAATGTATCTCGTTTAACAAAGCGTGCTCATGAAAAAGATGTTCAGGTGATGGTTGAAGGCCCAGGCCATGTGCCTCTAAATGAAGTGGCTGCAAATGTTAGGTTGGCAAAATCCTTGATAGGTGATGTGCCATATTATGTACTTGGTCCGTTAGTTACTGATATTGCATCTGGCCATGATCATATTGCAAGTGCAATTGGAGCTGCAGTCTCAGCAAGCGAAGGCGTAGATTTATTGTGTTATCTTACTCCTTCAGAACATCTTGCACTTCCAAATGCTGAAGAGGTAAAAGCTGGATTAATTGCTTATAGAATTGCAGCACACGCTGGAGATTTGGTAAAACTTAGAGATAAAGCAATAAAATGGGACATGAAAATGACTGAAGCTCGTCGTACACTTGATTGGGAAACACAATTAGCATTATCAATTGATCCTGAAGAGGCTGCAAAAATTCACGGTAGAACTGGACAACATCCTGGCAACAACGTTCCTTGCACTATGTGTGGCGGTGCATGTGTTTACCTTATGTTGCCACAACAAAGAAAATATCAAAAAGAAACTGAAAATCTACAACAAACTGAGTAATACTTTTTCCAAATTTGGAACTGTTTTGTAATTATTTAGTTCATCAGCTGAAATCCATTTATACTCTGAATTTTCCCAATTCAGCTTTATCTCAGGATTGTTTGCTTCAAACAAAAATGGAAAAATTTCCCATTCGTGGTTTTTGTATTGAGGTGATACCACTCGCATTCGCTCTGCAGTTTTTAGTAATTTTATCTGATCTTCTTTAATTCCTAATTCTTCAAAAATTTCAATTTTTGCTCTTTGGAGTGGTTCTTCATTTTTTTCAATTATTCCACTGATTCCTGCCCAAAGACCTTTCATACTTTTCACCTTTTCACTTCTTTTTAAGAGGAGAAATTTTTCATTACTAGTAATAAATGACGTAACAATTTTGGTCGAACGCATAATAATTACTTCTTTTCAATTGCATTTACCATAGTCGTTAGTTTCTTGTATGATGATTCTAAACTTGTATTTTCAGCCAATCGCTCTTGGGCCGATTTTATATAGTTTACAACATCTTCAGTTTTACCTTCTTGTACATCTGTTAGCAACCTACCTATATCCTTCCAAAACTCTTCTGCAAACCTTCTAATTTCTGGATTTGCGATTATAGTTTCTATTAGTTCTGGGGATTCGGTCATAATACTTTCAGCTAGAATCTTTTGTACCTTGAATGTTGTCCCCGACATTTTTTCAGTTAATGAAATCTTTTCATCTTTTGATAATATGTTTGCAAAAACTAAATTCACCAAATGAGTTAATCCTAGAATGACTGCAATTTTTTTATCATGTTCAGCAGCATCTATAGTTACAAAATTAGCTCCAGGGAAAAGTGATCTTGCTACTGACAGTTCATTTTTTGCATCTTTGACTGGTATTGAAATAATGTTTTTACCTTTGATTTTTTTTGTACCTGGTCCAAACATTGGATGTATGCAAATTGGATTTATTTTGGAAGGCATTTTTGAAAGAGATGTAATTGTTTTAGATTTTTGTGATGAAATTTCAATAAGATATGTTCCACGTTTCATTTCTTTTGCAATTAATCTAATAATTTCTGGTGTTCTTCTTGTAGGTGTACACAAAATCACATAATCAGTATTCAATATTGATCCAACTAGAGAATCTGATTTTATTATTGATTTGCTAGAAATTTTTACTTCTGAATCATAACCTGTTATTTCAAATCCGCTCTCAGAAAAGAATTTGGCAAACCATTGGCCCATCTTGCCCCCAGCTCCAATTATTGTAATTTTTTTAGCCAATTCTTACTCCATTAGAATATTCTGAAGTATAGACATGCCTTCAATTAGTGCCTTTTCGTCCTGACAAGCAGAAATTCGAATAAAATCTTTACAATCTCCAAATCCCTCGCCAGGCGCTACTGCAAGTCCACGGTCCAGTAATGAATTTGCAAACTCAGTGCCGTCAAATCCATCCTTTGGAACTTTAGCAAAAAGGTACATTGAGCCATCTGGTTCTACAAATTCAAGTCCAATAGCTTTTGCTTTTTGTATCAATACTTCAAGTCTAGATTTTACGATATTTGTATTGTTAGAAGTATCAGCATTCAATGCTTGAAGTGCCACAAATTGAATAGGTTCTGACACATTGGTGAGACATAATGCTTGTAGCTTTGACATTTTGTCTATAATTTCTGGATTTGAAATTGCGTATCCTATTCTAAATCCAGTCATTGCATGAGATTTTGAAAATGATTGAGTAACAATACTTTTTTCATAATTGTATGAAAGAATGCTTTTCCAATCTTTGTATGAATACTGTGCATAGATTTCATCACTTAAAACAAACAAATTGTTTTTTCTTGCAAGATTAATTATCTCATCTTGTAGATTTATTGGAAGGATTTTTCCAGTTGGGTTGTTTGGATA
Organism: Nitrososphaerota archaeon; assembly: GCA_022567895.1. Lineage (GTDB taxonomy): Archaea > Thermoproteota > Nitrososphaeria > Nitrososphaerales > Nitrosopumilaceae > DRGT01. The sequence goes on along the minus strand of JADFGC010000002.1, from coordinate 21,248 downwards.
GTTAAGTACTATCATTTTTGTGTTTGAATTAATTGCATCCTCAATTTTCTTAATGCTTGGCTCCCATTTACTTTCAAGAGTTGTCTGAATTGCTCTCACCTTAACTCCAGCATTTAATGCACAATCTTTGTATGCTGGCCAAGCAGGTTCAATGACAATTATCTCGTCTCCTGGATTTAGCAATGTTGTAATTGCTAAGAAAACAGAAAAACGAGCTCCTGGTGAGACAAGAATATTTTCTTGTGTAGTATTTACATCGAATGTTTCAGAAGTTTTTTTTGCCAGAGCAGAACGAAATTTAGGCAAACCTTTAGCTTGTCCATATTTTAGAAACCCTTCATCATAGACTTTTTCTAAAGCAGTTTTTACTTCAATTGGTGGTAAAAAATCAGGTTCACCTACTTCCATATGGATAATTTTTTTCCCTTGCTCTTCTAGACTCTTTGCTTTTAGGAAAATTGAAAGATGTGTCTGCTTATTTGTAGATTGAACTTTAACTGATTCATTTAGTAGAAAATTTAGAAATTTTGTTCCTATGGGTTCTTCTAAACCCACTTCATTACATAAGGAAACTACTTTGTTTCGTAAGTTTTCTTCTCTAGATTCATCAGTAACTTGCTTTCCTAGGTTTTTTTTAATCTCGCCAATTTCTTTGGCAATTTGCATTCTAGCCTTCAATAACTTAATCATCTCGAGAGTAATCTCGTCCATTTTGTTACGTAATTGGTCTATGTCTGACATTTTCAGAGAACTGGTTTTATGAAGCCACCTTGTAATGCAAGATCCGCAAGAGTGAGAGAAACCATAGAGTCAACAACTGGTGGTGCTCTTGGCACAACACACGGATCGTGTCGTCCTTCAACTCTCAAAATTGTTGGCTTTTTTGTTTTAATGTCTATTGTTAATTGTTTTTTTGAAATAGAAGATGCAGGTTTGAAAGCAACTCGCATAATAATTGGCATTCCAGTAGATAATCCACCTAAAATTCCACCAGCATTGTTTGTTTTTGTAATGATTTTTCCTTTTTTCATAATATAGAGATCATTATTTTGTGAACCAAAACTACTAGAACCCTCAAATCCTGAACCAAACTCTACTCCTTTTACAGAAGGGATCGAAAAGATTGCTTTACTGATATCAGATTCTATGGAATCAAAAATTGGCTCACCTATGCCAACTGGCAAATTAGTTGTAACCGATTCTATTATTCCACCAAGAGAGTCACCTTTTTTTCGTGCAGCAAGAATTGCAGTTTTCATTTTTCTTGCTGTGGTAGCATCAGGACATCTGACATCATTTGAATAAATTGATTTTAACATTTTTGTAGAAGGAGTTTTTGCCATCCGTGTTTTTCCAATTTGAATAGTGTAAGAATATGTTTCAATTCCTAAAGTAACTTTGAGTAATTTTCGTGCAATTGCACCACCCATAACATGGGTTGCAGTTAATCGTCCTGAGAATCTACCTCCGCCACGATAATCATTTAGTTTTTTGTACTTTATCATGGCGGGAAAATCTGAATGTCCTGGTCTTAGCTTTGTCTTAAGACTATCATATACACGCGAATCATGATCTTTATTCCAAATTATCATAGTTATTGGTGCAGCAGTAGTTTGTCCTCTAAAAACTCCTGAAAGAATTTCGACTTTGTCTCCTTCTTTTCTTTGGGTCGTGATGACTGACTGACCTGGGCGTCTCACATCAAGCATTTTTTGAATGTCTTTTTCTTGTAGGTCCAATCCTGCAGGGCAACCATCTAAAACGGCACCCACACAACTACCATGACTTTCTCCAAAACTTGTTAAAACTAGTCTTTTACCAATTGAGCTACCTGACAATAATTTAGTTACATTTAACGATGCTTATAATTCCTTATGCGACTACTTTATTTTTCCACCTATGGCGTTCACATCATCAATGAAATTAGGATAAGAAACATTTACTGATTCTGCATCAGATACAATACAATTACCAACGTACATTCCTGCAATACAAAACGTCATAAACAATCTATGATCATTTTCAGAGTTTAGGTTTGCACCATTAAGCTCATCTGACGAATGTAAAATTAATCCATCTTCTTTTTCTTCTACTTTGATTCCAAGTTTTTGTAGTTCTCTTGCAAGTATTGCAATTCTATCAGTTTCTTTGTATCTCGCATGCTTTACATTAAAAATTTCAATAGGATTTGTTGTTTTTAATGCAAGAATAGAAAGTGGTGGTAAAAGATCTGGCGTATTACTTAGGTCAAATTTTCCACCATCTAATTTTTCTGGAGATTTTACAGTAATGATGTTACCATTAATATCAACATCTGCCCCTAATTTTTTTAAAATTTCAATAAAGTACTCATCACCTTGAGGTAAATCACTCAATGTAGCTTCAATTTGCAAATTATCTCCAATTAGGATAGAAGCTGAAAGAAGCAAAGCTAAACTTGAAAAATCTGATGGAATAGTCACTGAAGAAGAGTTGTATGTTTGGTTGTTAATTGAATATTTTTTGTAGGGAATTTCAGTTTTAACATCAACTCCAAATTTTTTCATTATAGAAATGGTTGCATCAAGATATGGTTTTGAAACCAAATCCCCTTCAATATTCAAAATTATTCCATTTTGTGATAATGGAGCTGCAATCATCAATGCCGAAATAAACTGACTAGAAATATTTCCGAGAATGGACAGTTCGCCACCTTTTATTATTCCAGAAACTTCAACCGGCGGTTTGCCGTCATTAGATGAGCACTTTGCTCCAATTGATTCTAAAGCATCTAACAAAGGCTTCATGGGTCTTTGATTTAGGCTAGCATCGCCTGAAAGTGTCGATTTTCCATCAGCTAAACTGGCAATAGCTGTTGCTATTCTGATGGTTGTGCCCGAATTAGCTGCATCAATTGTTGACGCATGAATTGATGAATCAGAATTGATAACGAGATTGTTACCGTTTTCATTTATTTTTGCACCAAATCTTTTACAGGCTTCAATTGTTGCTTTTGTATCTGCTGAATGCAAAATATTTTCAATAGTGCTTTCTCCTTTTGTAAGTGAGGCCAAAAATACGGCTCTGTGAGTATAACTTTTGTTTGAAGGACAAACTATTTTGCCAGAAATTTTTGCTTTATCCACTTTACAATTCATGAACTTCAGCTCGCTTGTTGTTTATTTGCGTGACAGTCACTCTTCCCTCTAATGAAGAAAAGACCTTCTTTATTCTTGAAATGTTTGATTGTTTTGTGACTACAGCTACTGATGGACCATTTCCAGAAATTGATGCACCAATAGCTCCTTTTTCAACAAGTTGTGTAATTAATTTTGGATCAGAATTCAATATTGATGAAGTGGCAAATCCATTTAGTATCATTGCATTCCAATAATCTTCATTTTTTGCAAAA
>JADFGC010000002.1:0-17758 GCA_022567895.1 Nitrososphaerota archaeon | reverse complement strand
TTCCATGCTCTTTCAAAAACTGTGTTCAAAGTCTTTAATTTTTTTATGTTTCCACGTTTTCTTGATTTTGGAATAAAAATTACAACTTTAAGATTGGTTGGAGCTTTTTTAGAACTAATAATTTTTCGTTTATAATTATCTGTAACCATAAATCCTCCATAATAACATGCACATGCATCATCATATGCCCCAGTGAGACTAACTTTGGTTTCTATTGATGCGTTAACTCCTGCGAGTAATATTTTTGAATCATCAATTTTTTGCTTAAACAATTTTGCAGCAGCTAGGGCAACAACAGACGAAATCGCACTTGAACTTTTCAATCCATATCCTGTTGGCATTTCAGAATTCAATAATAGATTTAATTTTGTTTCTGAGAGCTGTTTTTTTGAAACAATTTTCTCTATGGTCCTAGTAATTAATCTGGAGCTAAGATTCTGACTACCTGATTTTATTGAAATTCCTGAACCTGGCATTGACTCCATTATGACTTCGACTTTGGGAGTAATTCCCAAAGCAGCACCTTTTCCGGAGGCTATCGCACTTACAATCGAAATGGCGCCATGAACTGTAGCCTTTACTTTAGACATTAAAATCCCCCAAGAATGGCTCTTTTCATAGCTTCATAAGGTGCCTTCACTCCGTGCCAAATTTCAAACGCTCTAGTAGCTTGTCCAAGCAACATTTCATATCCGTAGATTATAGTTGCTCCTTTTTCTTTTGATTTTTTGATAAGATCAGTGTTCATTGGCATGTATACGATATCATATACTATGGAATCTTGATTGATTGTTTCAGTTGGCAATGGCGTTTGCTCATTTTTTAATCCAATCGAAGTTGCATTTACTATGAATTTGTATTCTGAAACAGAATTTCCAATCTCATCAAGTGATATTGCATTTGCGTCAACACCAATTTTATGTGCAAACTGTGATAAAGAAGCAGCTTTTTCTTCTGTTCTATTTGCAATTGTTATAGAACCTGCTTTTTCTTTTGCAAACCCTGCAACAATTGCTCTTGCAGCTCCTCCCGCACCTAACAATAATACTTTGGCCCCTTCAATTGCAATATTTTTTCTCTTAATTGGTTCTAAAAAGCCATCCATGTCAGTATTGTAGCCCTTTAACTCACCTTCAGTATTAGTAACTGTATTTGATGCACCAATAAGACTACAATCTTCATCAACTTTATCAAGATACTTCATAATCTCTACTTTGTTTGGAATCGTTACATTAAATCCAGCAATCTTTATTTTTTTTAATGATTCAAGTCCTTCTTCTAATTCTCCTTTTGGAATTCTATAACCAATGTAAACGCAATCAAGTCCTAATTCTTTGAAAGCTGCATTGTGAATGTTTGGAGATAAAGAATGATCAATAGGATCCCCAATAACAGCATAAGTTTTTGTCATCAGTTTTTTTCAATAAAACGATTCATTTAAACTCTAAAGTTTTCCAACAATTGATTTGACTTCAGTTAGATTAAACTGTCCTGGAGCAATTGCCTTTCCAAGAGAAACATAGGTGAAGGGACTGCCAAGATATAGGCAAAGAATTCGTGAAATCCTACCAAAATCTCCCATAGCAAATGCAATCAAGTTAATCTTTGAAACTCTAGCATAAAGTGATAAAACATGTGCAGGGTCTTCAACCTTTTTTGCACTCGTAACAATCTTGATATTTTCTGAGAATTTAGCCATCTGGTTAAGCATTTTGTTTAATGATGGCACTGATGGTGTTTTCTTAAAGTCATGCCAGGAGACAAGCACGGGCGTCTTTGTTTTTTTGAGATAGTTGACTAGCGATTTGTTTTTCTTGAGGGAATTAAATTCAATATCTAACAAAAATGGGTTATACTCTGCAATTAATTTTAGAATAGCAATTCTTTCTTTTTCAGTCCCTGAAAATTTTCCACCTTCTGATTTTGGTCTTAAGGTGCATACTGATTTTTTCAGGTCATTTTTAACCAACTCTAAAGCTTCAGGAACCTTTTCAGGTTTTAAAAAATCAAATCTCAATTCTACATAATCTGATTTTTTTAGAGCCTTTTTTACAACTTGTTTTAATCTTCTTGGAGTTTTTTCTGCTATAGATACGCAGGTTTTGTATTTCATGAGTTACTTTTCAAGAATATATTCATCAGACACTTCCATGCCAAAATGTCTCCCAGTTGCTGACTTTGCATGTACCAAAACCGTGTCACCTTTTTTTAGATGAGTAACTGATACTAATTTTCCATTAGGCCTTACAAATCTAATTGTTTCAGCATCCTGTGCAATTATTCCACCAATTTCGTTTCCAGCTTTTGCTTTAATCATTAACATTGGACGTCTTTCAATTTTTGAACGACCAACTGTAGCTCTTCTAGCCTTTCCTTTAGAATCTAAAACTAAAACTTCAGAACCTGTTTCAATTTCTGAAAGATATTTTGTAGTTCCATCTGGAGACAACGTATAACAATGAACTGCACCTGCATTAACTCTAAAAGGTCGTGGAGATGTAAACGATGAGCCTACAGATTCGTTATGTACTAAAAACAAAAAGTTTGATCTATTTCCAATAAGCATTCCTTCACCTTTGTGTAGCATGGATGCTGTATCTACACAAACTCTTTCCCCATCGCCTACTTCTTTAATATCAATAATTTTTGCAGATTTTAATTCAAAACTTCGTGTACCAAGATAAACTAGCGTCTCTCTTACTTCATTAATTGATGAAGTACTAAAGATTACTCCATCTACACCTATCTCTAGAATTGAAAACATTTTACGAGCTTCTTTAGGGCTTCTAGCTAGAGCAAAAATTTTTGTATGAATTTTATGTAATTTTGCAATAATATTTTCTAAAGGAATTATTTTCCAATCTTTAACCTCCACTATAACAAAATCTAACCCTTTTTTTGAAGAGGTTAAAATATTCTCAATATCTGCGTTTGATAAAACTTTGAATTTTCTTCCCACTTTCTTTCCTTTTGGTTTTGCTGATGAATTTTTTTCCAGTACTACGTATTTTGCTAAAGCTGATGGAAAAATTGTAGTCAATTTTGTCTTTTCTTTCCAATTAATTTTGGATCACAATAGACCATTCCTATTCCTTCGTTCTCTAACTGAGGAAGAAATTTCCCAAGTTGTTTTTTTGAAACTTTGGGAGAAATTATTAATTCATGAGCTTTACTCAATTTTTTTCGCTGCTTCCTTGGCCGTTTCTTTTTTAAATATTATTGCGGCTAACGCTTGAACCATCTTTTTAGGATTTTTGTGAGCAAAAATATTTCTACCATAAGTGACTCCTTTTGCTCCTGCTTTCATTGCATCTTCAGTCATTTGTAAAACATCCATATCTGATTTTGCTTTTGGCCCTCCAGCGATTACAATTGGAACTGGAGTACTCCTTACAACCTTTGAAAAGGAATCAATATCTCCAGTGTACACTGTTTTAACAATATCTGCACCACATTCTGCACCGATTCTCGCTACATGTCCTACAATTTCAGGATCATGTGGGTCTTTGATTTTTTCACCTCTAGGATACATCATTGCTAACAAAGGGATACTCCATTTGTGACATTCATGAGCAATTGAACCAAGTTGATGTAACATTTCTGGTTCTTCTTTTCCTCCGATGTTTATGTGAAGTGAAACTCCATCGGCACCTAATCTTATTGCTTCTTCAACATTTCCAGTTAGCATCTTTCTGTTAGGGGACATTGATAATGAAGTACTGCCTGAAAAATGAACTAAAATTCCAACTTTTGTTGGCCTTGGTAATGTCTTGAGAATTCCTTTGTTGATTATGACACTTGTTAATCCATGACTTTCACATTGGTAAATAATAGAGTGAGGATCTTCAAGGCCCTCAATAGGACCATTTGAAATTCCATGGTCCATAGGAATGCAAAGCATCTTTCCTTTTCTTAAAATACGATTTAATCTAATTTCAACACCGGTTAGCATAGGTAGATCTCCCGTTCATACCTACTTAAAAATAACGTGAAAAATTCCTGACGCTCAAGGATTAAATAATATCTTATAAGCATCAATTTCAGATTAATTGAGCCAAATTACTGAACAAATGCATACGAGTGAGATTGTAGATATTCTTGAAAATTCTCTTAGTGGAAAAAGACCTGAGAGAAGCGATTACCAAAGATTACTTGAATCAAACGATGTACAACTAATGGGATTAGTAGCTAGCAATCTTACAAGAAAACAATTTGGCAAAAAAGCTTCTTTTGTAAATAACATAATTCTCAATTACACAAACGTTTGTGTTACTGATTGTAAATTTTGTGCATTTTATAGGCCACCCGGAGATGATGAAGCATACACTCGTTCATTAGACGAAATTGAAGCTAGGGTCAAAACTGCTTGTGAAATGTTCAAAATTCGTCAGGTTCTTTTCCAAGGAGGACACAACCCGGATCTTTCAATTGAATATTATGAAGATGCCTTTAAGCTAATCAGAACAAAATTTCCAGAAGTTGGAGTTCATGCATTATCTCCTTCTGAAATTGATATGATTGCACGAGTGGAAAAATCCTCAACTCGAGAAATTTTGGCTAGATTAAAGGATGCAGGACTACAAACTATTCCTGGCGCTGGTGCAGAAATACTAGTTGATTCTGTAAGAGATATCATCAGTCCAAAGAAGATTACAAGTGATGAATGGATTAGAATTATGGAAGAAGCTCACTCATTAGACATTCCTGCATCTGCTACAATGATGTACGGACATGTTGAATCAAATAATGACATTATGGAGCATTTTTACAGATTAGTAAAATTGCAAGAAAAAACTAATGGATTTATGGCATTCATTCCTTGGAGTTTTGAACCAAACCATACTTTGATGCAAAAGGAAGGACTAGTAACTTTTGGTGCGGGTGGTAATCAGCTTTTGAAAATGATAGCAATTTCAAGAATAATCTTTGATGGATTAATTCCTCACTTGCAATCTTCTTGGCTTACAAATGGAGTAGGCATGGCACAGCTTGCTCTTCAATATGGAGCTGATGATTTTGGTGGTACATTAATTGGTGAAGAAGTAGTTTCTTGTACGGGTTCTCGTTCTACAGAATTAACTGGAAAGCAAATTATTGATGCAGTTCATCAAATTGGATATCAAGCAGAAGAACGAGATAATTTTTACAGAACTGTTAGCACGTTTTAAAGTCCATAACTAGACCATTTCGAATCAACTAAACTTTTTGTTGCATCATCTACTTTTACTTGTTCTTGAATTTCACGCTCAAAACCCTCTTCTTTAGTTTTTTGTGTTGCATCAATTCCAAGTTTTGAACCCAAGTTCACTAGTGGTGATGCAGGATCTAATGTGTCTGTTGGAGTATTATCAATGATTATGGTGTCTCTAGCAGGATCTATACGTGTTGTAACGGCCCATAATACATCGTCCATACTATGAACATTGACATCATCATCCACAACGATGAAAATTTTTGTTAATGAAAGCTGTCCCATGCCCCATAATCCCATCATGACTTTTTTTGCTTGACCAGGATATCGTTTTTTTATTGATATTATGGCCATTCCTTGAAACCATCCAGCTGCAGGCATTGCAAAATCAACAACCTCTGGTTGGAACATTCTAATCAAAGGCAAGAATGAACGCTCAATTACTTTTCCAATGTAAGAATCCTCTAAGATTGGTTTTCCAACAACTGTGGTAAGATAGATTGGTTTTTTCCTTTGCATTACTCCTGTCAGTGTAAATGTTGGAAACGGTTCTTTTGGAGTATAGTAACCCGTGTGATCACCAAATGGTCCCTCATCTCTAGTGTCTGAAGGATCAACATATCCTTCCAAAACTATTTCTGCATTTGCAGGAACTTCTAAATCGACAGTTTTACATTTTACAGTTTTGATTCCTTTTTTTCTTGTAATTCCAGCAAACAAATACTTGTCTAGTCCTTCAGGAACTGGTGCAACTCCAGAAAAAACTGTAGCAGGATCACCGCCAATTATTATGGCCACCTCAATTTTTTCCCCTTTTTCTTTTTTTAATTCATGATGATGTGCACCACGTTTGTGTTTTTGCCAGTGCATCAATGCATGGGTACTATCAACGATTTGCATTCGATAAACGCCTAGATTTCTAATTCCAGTTTCTGGATGTTTTGTTGCAACTAAGCCAAAAGTAATGAATTTGCCCGCGTCCTTTGACCAAGTTTTCAAAATTGGAAGTTTATCAAATGAAGGTGAATCAGAAAAAACTTCAGTAACGGGACCACTATTTTCTAATTTTGGAAATGAATCGCTCATCTTTGAAAGCTCTGGGAGCTTTTTGATTTTATTTAAAAATCCGGATGGAATATCCATTTTCGTTAGGTCTACAATTCTTTGGCCAATTTCTGTAAAATCTGTAGTTTCTAATCCAATTTCTAATCTTTTCAAAGAACCAAATGCATTTCCTAGCACTGGCATATCATAATTTTTTACATTTTCAAAAAGAATTGCAGGACCGTTTGAATACATCGCCCTTCTCAAAATCTCTGCAATCTCTAAATTAGTATCAACTTCAGTTTTTACTCGTTTTAACTCTCCAGCTTTTTCTAACTCTTCAATAAACCGTGATGTATCCTCTATTGGCACGTCTCTGATTTTTGGTGGAGGAGTATAAGCTTAACTAGATTTGTCTAATATTGCGTTATTTGGAAAAAATATTAACATAGGCATTTTAATTCGGAATTCAAGGTAGCATTCTGTTGTCTGAGGAAAAATGCGCAGTGTGTAAAGGTAATGGAACAATTGAACTGTTAGATTCACAATGTGCATTTTGTAACGGAACAGGTGAATACACAAAATCAGCCGAATCTTATATGAATTCTCATATTTGTCAATGTATTGTCTTGGACAGAAAGGTTTGCCCATTATGTGGACAAAAATGTCATCATGACACTCCTAACAAACCGAAAGTTTTGATTGGTCCAGTTTAGAAATTTTAAAATTTAATCTATTGGGGGAAGCTCACTCTTTTTCCCATGACCACCAGAACCAAATTTACAATAAAAACACAAATCTGATTGCATATGATCTAGTTTTTGAATTTGTATTGCTCCAAGCTTTAATGCAATTTTTGTTAATAGTTTGTATTTGAATGGCATTGCAGGAATCACTTCATCCATGTAAACTTTGTAGTGATCTGGACAAAACTTTAGAGTAACTTTGCTTGGTTCACTGCCTTTTACATTTACTTGTTTTGTGAAATTAATCTGCTCTCGAATGTATTCGTGTTTAGGACATGGACAATCTTTTCCACCTGGGTGTTTATATGCGGGAATATTTTTCCAATCAAAGTCTGGAAACTCCTTTTCAAAATCATCCATTAAGTAGCTACTGTATTTTGTGCATATAAAACTTGGTGAGATTTTTTGATCCTTTTGTATCTGGGTTTGAAGGCTATTTTTACGAATGATAATGATCACAATCTAAATAAACCATACATAATGTAGACAAATCACATGGCTACTAAAAAACGCAAGAAAACAACAAAGACAACAAAAACAACAAAAACAACAACAAAGAAATCTTTAGAGACAAAAATCGCAGAACTAGAAGCCAAATTATCTAAAATTTCCAGTCAAACTGGTGGAACAGCTCAACAAGCTCCACCTCCACCACCAAAACCAGCTGAAGCAAAACCAGCTGAAGTAAAACCAGCTGAAGTAAAACCAGCTGAAGCAAAACCAGCTGAAGCAAAACCAGCTGAAGTAAAACCAGCTGAAGTAAAACCAGCTGAAGTAAAACCAGCTGAACAAGCTCCAAAACCAGCAGAACAAAAAGCTGCACCACCTGCTACTTTAGCACAAGCATTAGAGGATGCATGGCAAAACTATCCAGCTGGTAAAAATACTCATTATTACAAGGAACACACAACCGGCTTTACACCTGTTACTAACAGATACATTGGTAGGTTGATTGCACCAATTGGTCAAGCACCAACAGAAGATTGGAATCTACAAAAGCTAAAAGGAACTACACCAGTACCATCAAACCAATACTTTGCAACAAGAGCTAGATTGGCATATCATCCTGCAGACAAGAATTTTACCGGTTATGGATTGGTAGTTGAAGGAGCAGCAGCTCAAACTCAACAAGCACCTCCACCCCCTCCACCACCAGAACCACAACCACAACAAACAACTGCAAGTACAGGTGGTGGTTCAAAGAAATCTGATCTTGAAGCATACGAAGCAGATTACGTAGCAAGACTAGAAAAAGGACACATAGAAGAGGAACATATTCGGAGTGCAGCAGAAGAATTAGCTGCAAAAAAAATGGCCGAATCTGGTGGAAGTTCAGGACAAGCAAGTTCTACAAAAGGTTCATTGCCTAAAGGCTCCTAGACCCAAACACTTTCTTTTTAATTATTTTTCTAATTTGTAAAAGAATCTAATACTTCTTTTGCATGGCCTGCAGCTTTTACCTTTGGAAATACTTTGAAAATTTTTCCTTTTTCATCTACAAGAAAAGTACTTCTGATAACTCCCATGTACTCTTTACCCATGAACTTCTTTTTACCCCAAACTCCAAATTTTTTTGAAACTTCTTTATCGGTATCGGCAAGTAAAACATATCGTATTCCCATTTTTTTACAGAATTTTTTATGAGAGTTTACATCATCAGGACTAATTCCCAAGATTTCAATTCCAGATTTTTTGAATTTGTTATAATCTTTTGAAAACTCGTCAGCCTCTGTAGTGCATCCGGGAGTAAAGTCCTTTGGGTAAAAGTAGATCACATGTTTTTTTCCTTTAAGATCCATTGATTTGATCTTATTGCCATCTGAATCTTCTAATTCAAATTTTGGTACTGTGTCCCCTTCCGAAATCATAACAAAAGCAATCACCAATTTCCCTAATTAATTATTTTTTAACAAGGATTGATCAAATACAAGTCGAATCTTTTATATGGAAATTGGTGGGGCTGATGACTGTTGGTTAATCCCAGGGCGTGGCTTGCAGAGGGAATTGCTACTTATGCTCTTGTATTCTTTGGACCTCTTTCTGTAATTTTAGCTGCTGCAGCTTTTGGAGATGGATTATCAATTGAAGGAATACTTATGATTTCATTTTCTCATGGTGCAGCAATTGGTTTGATGGTTTACGCATTTGGCCATATTTCTGGTGCCCACATTAATCCTGCAGTCACTATCCCTATGATAATTACAAAGAAAGTTAGTGTTGCAGACGGGGCAGGATATATCGCATCACAATTAATTGGTGGAATTATTGCAGCCTTTACACTCGTGGCCATTCTACCAGAACTTGGTGCAAGAGTAAACTTTGGAACTCAAGGAGGCCCTAGTGACCTCATTAATCAAAGTGTCAGCTCTGGCCTATTCTTGGAAATGATATTCACATTTTTCCTTGTCTTGGTAATTTTCATGACCGCTGTTCACAAAAAGGCTGCAGCAGGATGGGCAGGATTTTCAATCGGTGGAATGATTTTCTTACTACACTTGGTTGGCGTTCCATTAACTGGCGCATCAATGAATCCAGCAAGAACATTAGGTCCCGCAATAGCTTCTGGTTTCTGGGAATTCCACTGGATATATTGGGTTGGACCAATTATTGGTGGAATAATTGCTGGATTAATTATGAATTATGTCTATGTGAAAAAGGCAGAAACTGAAGCATAATTTTTCAAAAATCTTTCTACATAAGCTGCTAGTAAGCTGTATGTAATTTGTATGTAGACGGAAGCCAAATTAATGGTAAATTTTGCTAAAACTTGGGCTCGTTGCATAGCATGGATAGTGCGAACGCTTGCGGAGCGTTAGGTCGAGGGTTCGAATCCCTTCGGGCCCGCTTCATTTTTGAAGTATTAATAGGACTCGTACGAACAAATGTATTACTTGACAATCAAACTACACAAAGGAGAAGTTGAACATACAACAAAAGATCCTTTAATTAGATTTCGTAATGGAATCAAGTCGAAAGTAACTCTTCAAAAATATGAAAGATGAAGATTTTTTTGAATTCGTTAAACACGACCTTAAACGAATTGAAAGTGATTTGAAGGGTTTTTTAGAAGTTTATTATCCAATGTTAAGATCTTCATGGAATCCACAAAACGAATCAGATTTTATTATTGGTTGGTTACTTGGAAGTAAAGAACAAGAATACTCCACTGCGTATTATAATAAACATAATCAAAGATTGGGTCAAGAATTACTTTATAGAATACATCAAGAAATTACTCGTCATAAACAACAAATCCAAAAAGAAGTAACAGCATATTTAGAAGAAAAGTCATCCAAGTAGTTTCATAATACTTAGGTAGTATGTTGCTAATTTACATTTGATATGAACTGAAAATTTGGATATAGCCTAAAATAACAAGAAAAAACAATTCATCCCATGGTAAGCCAATACATATGGATAGGAATTGTTGTGGGAGTTTTTTTTGTGGGAATAGGTGTTAGTTATGCAATTTTTTCAAGTACCTATGATCCTAACACTATGAAGTTTGCAAACCAAAATATGTTTGATCAAATGATGTCTCAAAATCCTAAGATGATGGCAAATTGGATGGAAACGATGATGGAAGATGCACAGTTCCATGATCAGGCGATGGACTACATGGCGAAAAATCCAGAACAGATGAACCAATGGATGGTACATGATCCAAAACACGTCGAAGAGATGTCTGCTGCCATGAGAGAAAATCATGATTTCATGATGGAAATGATGTCAGTTATGATGAATGATCCAGCTCTAAGATTACAAATGCTAGGTCACATGACCGAAAATCCTGAATCCCTGGAACAAATGAAAAAGATGATGGGACAAAGCATGATGGGTTCAGAAGTGATGAATGGTTCTACGATGTCAGGTATGCAATTCAGTGTGAATGCTCCAATTACAATGCCATTGATCGATGGTTATTACAATGGAGAGAAGGTGTTCTTTGTTCACACAGAAGTATCTGACAAAAACATGGCAGACATGATGTCTATGATGATTAACTTTCCAACATTACACGTTTCTGATTTAGCTAATATGCCACAAAGTGAAATGTCCAAAGTTTATGTTTTCACAAATGGAATAGCTGGTTCTGGACCTTATGGTGGTGGCCCATTCATGTTTCAGATAGATGTTTTTGATTCAATTCCTGGTCAAATGGGATACAGTCAGTTTAGAGTTCCACACTTAGTAACATGGAATGATAACTCAACGCCAACAATCATGATTTCAGTTGATGAAATTTTTGAAGCTGAATCAAATGGAGACTTAACAATTCAAAAGACTGACAACGTTGTAAATGCTCCAATGATAGTTTGGAAATCGGGTGGTATGGAACAAAGAGCATCTACGATCCAGAGAATATTCGAAAGTATGCCTGGAGTTGATGGTGAGGTAACAAATGTTGATGTTGACAATTATCTGGTTATGATGAAGTTACATTCAAAGAACAATATGGGCATGATGGATACTGGAATGATGAACCCTTGATTAATACAAAAAAATTGCTAGTTTAATTCATTTTTAAAGGCAAAAAGACTCGCATCGTTTTTGGCATGTTCCCATTCGGGCCAGTTAGTCATTTTCATTTTGAACAAACTACTCCTCATATTATTCAACAGCTAGCTCTCTAACGTGTTTCAAGAAAATTCCACAGGTATAGAAAAAATATGAAAAACATCTATGAATCTATAATTGTATTTGGAGTATTTACTGGAGTTTTACTCCCAATTAGACTACTCTTTGTAACATATGTTTCTGATAATTGGTTTGGTTCTTTTGGAGTTATCTCAGCAATTTCTGTTGGGTTGATCATCCTAACTAAAAAAGAAAAGTTAGGTGCATTTGGTAGAATGTTCGATAGACAAATGAATAAATTCATGACAGGTAAACGCGGAAAGTTCTTTTTTGCTGAAGCAACAATCTTTCTTTTTATTCTTGGTGGAATGATCTTTGCAGTTGAGCAAGGAAACTCTACTTATCTAGACATGAAAAACCAATTATTGGCAGAACATCCAGAATTTTCTGACGTTGATAAAATATTAGAAAAATCCGAAGTGTTAACAATACAAGACTATCTATTTGGATTTGTTGTAATGATTGCATCATTTTTTGTTGCTTTTCCAATATTTAGTGCAGTTTTTGCTGTGATAAATGATGCAACTGGTGGATGGTTATTGCATTTTTACACCGTAGCCTTAGTAGAATATATTGAATTACTTGGCATCTTAGTACTTTACAGACTTAGTTTCAATAAAATAAGTAAAGGAATTACTAATAATAAAAAATCTGTCGATTAAAAAACTGATGCAATATAATAATTAAGAAAAGTAGCTACATGTAAAGAAAAACACATTCCTAATAGTACTGGCTTTTGCACAATCAATTTTTAATCAAAATCCACAGAGGCCAGTAGCGCATACAGCTTGTATAGCCTGTCCTTGGTATGTCATCATTCCTAAAAGAATGATGAAACCTACATCTAGAATATCTAATCTAAAACCTTTAATGGAAAATCCTGATTTCAGACTCTTACAAAGCGTTTCAAGTTTCAATAGTTATGGTTGCTGATTTTGTTATATAGTAAAGAATGTGAAGCTATTCTGAAAATACACACAATTTACGAAGGAATTGTAATAAATTTTTAATACATTACAAATTTTGATTTTTTCTAATACTTTTTTCTAGTGGGATCGTGAATCTTGCCAATGTGTTTTGCAAGATCTATTACTTGTTCTCCAAACTCTTTTCCACAGTATGAGCAGTAAAAATCAAATTTTTCTTTCATTTAGTATGCTAAATTTTTTAAAAAATAAAAAATTTTCTATATTCGTTAGGAAACTAAATACACTCAACCAAAACTAAGTCGTATAATGTCAAAAATCATGACGATCGCTATCTGGGTTGCAATAATTGGTGGCGGAATAGGATTTTTCTTTCTTCATGGGGTTGTGGCAGATTTGATGAGATAAAATACTCATCGATGAGTTTAATTGAAATTTCAAATTTAGCAAAAGAATGGCAAAAATTTCAGATGAAATTAAGCATTTCCTTGAACGTCAAAAATTAGGATTTGTAGCAACCATCTCTCCAGATAATACTCCAAATGTTTCTCCCAAAGGAACCATTTTGGCATGGGATGATGAACATCTAATTTTTGCAGATATCAAGTCTCCACAAACAATTTCAAATTTGGAAAATAATCCTTCAGTTGAAATCAATGTGGTTGACCCTATTTTGCGAAAAGGATATCGTTTCAAAGGAAAAGGAATGATTCTAAAAGATAACGAAGAATTTTCTAAAATTTTGAAATTCTATAAGGAAAAAGGAATAAAGAGCAAAATCAATGCTGTTGTAATGGTAAAAGTAGATACTTTATCTGAAGTTACTTCTCCCCTCTATGATTTGGGTTTTTCAGAAGAAGAAATTAAAGAAAAATGGAAAAAATACTATCTTTCATTTTAGATTGTTTTTCTCATTAAGTTTTTTTGATTTTTTTGCTTCTTGATGTTCTTTTCTTTCTTTTTCTAAAACTTGTTTAACTGTGGCAAGTTCTGTTTCGGCAATTTTTAGTTTATTTTTCATTGAAGCAATAGCAGCACTTGCAGCTTCTATAACATGCTTAGATTCTTTATCCTCACCAGGCTTTTTTTCCTTATTCTTTGATTTTTTTTGTTCTAATTGAATATCTTTCAAAAGTTCTTTTTTGTGGAGATCTATCCTACCTAATTCTTTTTCAGATTTTTTTAATAGTGCTTGAACCTCTATCAATTTTGATTCAGATTTATGTTCTTCATTTTTTACTACATCAAGCTCAACTTTACTTTTTTTTATCTGAGTTT
The DNA here is from genome assembly GCA_022567895.1 of Nitrososphaerota archaeon. Taxonomy (GTDB): domain Archaea; phylum Thermoproteota; class Nitrososphaeria; order Nitrososphaerales; family Nitrosopumilaceae; genus DRGT01. Next base: position 3,935 of record JADFGC010000002.1, on the reverse strand, counting down.
GTGTGTCTTCTAGTTCATCTTTTCCTTTTTTTATTTTCTCTTCAATCACTACAGATTCTTTTAGTTGGTCTGGTGTTGCAGTTTTTGGAGGATTAGAACCTGATATTGCTCTGAGCGAACTTAATTCCTTATTTTTCATGATAAGATCTTTTTTTACATGAATGAGATTTTCTACAGCAAGATCATATTCTTGCTTTACATCTGTTAGTTTCTTAGAAATTGATTCAAGATGTTGTTTTTTTGATTCGATTTCATTTTCTAATTCTTCTGACCCATTTTTGTATTGTGAATTATCAATTTGCTCTTCGTGGAATTGCTCCACTTCTAGCTTTATTTCCTCATTTTGTGTGAGTTCTTTATCGGTAGATTTTTCCTCTTTAGGTTTGTCACGTTTAAACCAATTCAAGCCTTTCTTCTACCTCTCACAAAATGAAGGTAAAAACCTAGACCTCCTATGAGAAATCCTCCAATAATTGCTACTGCCCCTAACTCTGGATCATCACTAAGAACTGATGGAGAAATTACAAATAGCAAGGCCCCAAAAATAATTAGAAAAAATGCTCCGCTTCTTCTAGGTCTATTGTGTTCATCATGCGCCATATGACATCAATTAACATAACTTGAAAGTGTATTTGCAACCTTCTTCCTTCCAATATCAAGAATAAACGGTCCAATTTTTGGTCCTCTGTTTGAGCCAAGAATGATTTGGTACAGTGTCTTAAAGAAATCTTTTGGAGGAATTTCATTTGACTTGGCGATTTGATAAATAGCATTCTGTAAATCATCCGGCTCATTATTGGCTTCTAGCATCTGTGACAATTCACCTAATGCTTTCTTTATTATGTCATCAATTTGTAATTCAATTTTCTCACCTTGACCAAAGTCATCAGCATAGTTTCCTGCCAGTGTTATCAATTCTTTTATTTCTGGAGCTTTATCTTTTATCGCACCATAGTCAATTAGCTTTTTCATTACACGTTCATTTCTCTCATCTTTGAATATGTTGGCAAGCTCAATTAGCAATCTGTAACTAACATGAGTACTAGGATTTTTTGGGGGGTTTAGCAAGTTAACGTATTCATAGAGTCCTTTTAATTTTGTTTCTTTTGCTTTGTTATCAAACTTTTTTTTTCCAAAATAAATATTCTCTAACTCATTATATTCATCCATCAAAGATGGAATGTCTTCAAACCCTAATTCACGCGCTCCTGTAATTCTTTTGTAAAGTAATAACAAAATTGATTTTGGCGTGCCATACTTTAGCCATTTTTGTGAAGTTACAACATTTCCTAATGATTTTGAAATCTTTTTTCCTCCCTTGTCTAAGAACATTTCATATTTTACATGGTGTGGATGAGGATAATTCAAGATCTCGTCAGCTACCCAATCATTAATCTTTACAGAATCCATGATGTCTTTTCCATATGCTTCAAAGCGTACATCAAATGCCTGCCAACGAGCAGCAAATTCTACTTTCCAGGCTAATTTTCCATGTCCTTTTGTAATGTCTGATATTCCTTCATGTCCACAACCCTTTACTACGTTTGAGCCAATTGTAGCATCTTTGCATCTATATTTCACCTTCTTTTCGTTTGGAATGTACTCGTAAGATTCCGTCGTGTACAGCTTATCACAATTTTCACAAACTGGAAAATATGGTAACACTTTTTGAAATTTTTCTTGGCCTGACAACTCTGCAATTTTATCACCAATCTTTGAACTATTTTCAAGAATTGTATGAATTTGATCCGTCAAGATGCCCTTTTCGTAAGTATCCTTTGCTCTTCTAAACTCGTATTCTATTCCTAAATCATCTAGTCCTTCAAGCAATAGACTACTCATATGCATTCCATAGGAATCATGACAATCAAAAGGATCTGGAATTGCAGAAACACGTTTTCCTAAATGTTGATTTAATGAATCAGGAAACCCCTCAGGAATTTTTCTTAATCCGTCTAAATCATCAGAATATGCAATAAGCTCTGATTTGTAACCAAAATTTTCTAATGCTAGCTTTACACCAAAAGCACGAACAGCATCACCTAAACTTCCAATATGTGGAATTCCAGATGCCCCCAATCCACTTTCCACACGAAGTAGATCCATTTTTCTTCCGATGGATTTTTCTCTTTCTATTAGCTCAAACGCAAGTTTATCAATCCATGTCCCTTTTCCAATAACGTTTTGCTTAGACATTCTAATACCCTAGGCAAGTTTTTTTGCCATATAAGGACCAACTAAGGAATAACCCAATTTACTATAGTATTCTCTTGTTCCTACACCACTAATTATCAAAAGTTTGTTAACATCAAACTCTTCTTTAGAAATTTTTTCAGCTTCGTTGATCAATTTTTTTCCTAATCCCAAGTGCTGAATTCCTGATTTACTTCTTTCACCGAGTTTTAATAATTGACCATAGACATGCAATTCGCGCACGATACACGTATTGTCATTAATCTCTTCTCTATGTGCTTTTGAGCTAGGATATCTGAGTCTCAAAAATCCATAAATTAAATCATCAGAGTCATCATAGGAGAGAAAAATCTCTTTTCCTCCAGATGACTCGTAGTCCTCTCGATTTAATTTCAAATCCAAATCAAGTTCTTTTTTTGATAATCCAGCTTCTCTGCACCTAATACACTTGCATGAAATACCTTCACTTCTCAAATTTTTCTGGACGATTTGACGAAGATTGCCTGATTTTGGACCTGCTACAATTTCTGAAGTGGAAATTTCTCTTTGAATTCTCATAATTCTTACCCATCTGGGAACCATCTTTTTCATTTCTGTTAGAACTTTGACCATGTCATCAAAAGAATATGGAGTATATTTTCCAGCTTTATAATCATCATAAAGTGGAGTATTTTCTATAACGAGTGAGGGATAAATCTTTAACATGTCTGGTTTTAGCCGTTCATCATCAAACAGCATTTTAAAATCATTAATGTCTTCTACTGGAGACATTGTAGGAAGGCCCGGCATCATGTGAGCAACAATTTTGTAACCTGCATCTTTTGAAATTTGAAAAGATTCTACAACATCATTAAAATTGTGCCCTCTGTTTACAATCTCGTATACTCTTTCTTGTAAGCTCTGTACTCCAATTTCAACTCTAGTAATTCCATAATTTAGCATTGCATCAACATGTTCTTCTTTACAATAATCAGGCTTTGTTTCAATTGTAAAACCAACATTTCTTATTACTGCATGTTCGTTGTTTGCTTTTGCATCTTCTAATGTTTCAGAATCAAAACCATTTAATGCATCATAGCAAGATTTTATGAAATTTTCTTGATAATCTTTTGGCATGAATAGAAATGTGCCACCAACAATTACTAATTCTAATTTTGATGATTCATGGCCGTTTGCAATAAGTTTTTCAAGCTTTGTTAAAATTTGATTTTTCGGATCATATTGATTTTCAATGGCATTAATTGTTGCTGGTTCGTTACCTGTGTAACTATTTGGAGTATTGAATTCTATTCCTCCAGGGCAGTAAGTACATCTGCCATGAGGACAAGCATATGGTTTTGGCATAAGAGCAATTACAGCAACTCCTGATGCTGTTTTTACAGGCTTTTTGAGTAGAACTTTTTGTAATTTTGAAAAGTCAGAACCTTTTACTTTTGATAAAATCTCATAATTTTTTGGAATTCTTTCTAGCGAATACTTTGCACAGATTTTTTTTATTTCTGCTTTTGCATCTTTTTTAGTCGGTTCTATCACAGTCAACAGATTTTGAGATATTTCACAACATGCATTTGAAAATGCAGATTTAGTTCTTAGCATAAACTTGTTCTTTTAATTCCATCATAAATTCTTTAAAATTTTAAGAAATCTACCTTCGTCTTCTTAGTTTACGTCTAGAGGTTCTCCTCTTCGGTTTTTTTCTTCTTATTGAAGATTTGCGTACAGGGCGTCTTTTTCTACTAATT
>JADFGC010000045.1:0-10457 GCA_022567895.1 Nitrososphaerota archaeon | reverse complement strand
CATCATTTAGAATCTGGGATGAAAAACAAAGTCATAATGCGAAAACAACGTCTTGTGGATAGACTAAAAGAAGAGTTTCTAAAAAAAAGTAAAACTAACTAAATTCTAAAATTGATATTTGATACGAACTGAAAACTAGACTTTTGAATTTTATTTATATATGAAACACTCTAAATTGCTAATAATTTTGATAAAGTAAAGCAATGTTTTGACTTTACATTCATTGGTAAAAATTTCCAAGTTGGATACTTTATAGAAAATATAGATTAATTTTTTTTATGGATCTAAAAATTTTTTTAGAAGAACAATCTCTAAACAATTTCCCGTCTGGATTAGGTGGTTGTAAAGGTGAAAATCAAAGTTTCGAATGTTGTGAATATAATATTACAATTTTTGATAATAAAACAGAAGACGATTTAATCATAGAATATGAAAATGAACTAGTAAAAGTACATCATGGTTCTTTGTCTGAAACTAATTCAAATGTTCTAATTCAATATCATAACCTGCAAATCATTTTAGATGAACAATGGGAACTCAGAATGTTGTTATCAAAAATTAATGAAAAAAAACAAGAGATATTTCGAGACTATGCTAAAAGTTGTTTGATAGATGTACTGTTTTGTGCATCAAAAACTAAAGATGGATTAGAGAATTCTGATCCTTTTGCATCATCTTGGGTAAAATGTGGTGCGTATTTTTTAGCAGACGCTATTTCTGGATTTAATTTTCAACGACCTAGTCCAATACATATGTTAGAGCATGTTAGGGCACTAGAAAAAAATCGAATTAATGAACATTTTTCGGTTGTTAATGATTGTATTGGAATTGAAAGAGCAACTCCTTCATTATTATCAAGAATGTGTAAATCTACAATAGGATTTTCTGATATGGTTGAGACAAATAACTATTCAAAAATAATTCAAAAAAAACATGATTATTTAGTGAATAACGGACTTTTAGCTGATTGTTATTTCTATTTAGATTACATTAACAGAAATAATATGATAAGGATAAAGGATACTTTGCAACAAAAACCAGAATTGATTCATGTCTTAAAAGTAGGATTTGATATCGAAAATGACGCCTCTAAAGTAGAGAAACAGGCAAATTTACTTCAAAAAACCGCAAATGAATTACTTTCTTTACCAAAACCTCATGACTAGTTAATTCCTTCTATAACACTAAACTTTTAAAATAAGGACAATGATCTATCTGACATGCCAGATCAAGCATGTGGATGCGAAGCAGATACAGGCGATTCCACTTATAAGTGTGATTGTGAAATGCAGAGTGCATGCATTTGCAGCGCAGATTGCACTTGTAACTGTAAAGTCTGTAAAGAAGCCGTATCTCAATTATAAGAAAACTAGATTTTTTTTCTTTTTTTTTATTCTTCTTCCTCTTCAAAGCCCCATGTTTTCATGAGTTCTTTTTGGAATTTTTCTGCCTGTTTATCATTTAGTGAAACGCCACAATTTTTGTGAGTTGGAACAACAATCATTCCTTCCATTTTGAATTCAACTTCATACAAGTGAACTTTTGAGCATTCGCACATTGACAAAAATCAATTAATTTTGCCTCTATATTTGCTTATTTGAATAACCTTTAAACAAGTAATTTGCAATATTATATTACTTGAAGACTCTGTTTCTCATTCTAATTCTTTTTGCAATTTTATTTACAGGATATATACAGATGCAAAACGCATTTGCTCAAACTGATGTACTCACTGAAGGTATAAAGGATAACCCTGGAAGTTGGTGGGTTGGGGAAGGCTTGAAAAAAGGTGATCAATTCTCTTACCGCATGTGTCATGTTGATTTTAGGGAATGCTCAGATTTTGAAATGAACATTTGGGTAGAAGGCGACATAAGTGTTGGTACAGAAACAAAATGGCTTGTACAAACTGTAGTCTATGACCGTATTTATGTAATTCCTGGAACTATGGAATTAGGAAAAATTGCTCCTGAACCAACCGGTGGTAGTGCCATATTAAGTAAATATCGTGGCGCATTCAAAACTTCAATAGTTTGGTTATCCGCCTTTGCAAATGCTAATGAACCAAAAGAATTCAGCAAACCATCTTGGGGAAAGATTGCAAACATTGGTGGTCAACAAATTATACCACAAGAAATGCAAACAATCACTGTTCCAGCAGGAACATATGAAACAGCTCTAATTGCTTGGAGAACCGGTGGAGAAACAAGCAGAGTATGGGTGCTAGATGAATTTCCTTTTCCAATCAAAGGAGATACTTTTACTCATGTTTCTGAAGGAATTCCTCCACCAGAATATCAATTTGAATTATTAGATTATAAAGAAAATGTTCAAACAAATCCATTTGCCGGTATTGAAGCAAAATTACCTGATGTGATAAAAGAAGGATGTCCTAAGCTCTATGATCTTGTAGATATCAAACGTACCACAGTTAATTATGCTTATCTTTTGGAAGTAAAGTATGGTCCAAAAAACCCATTATCTGGCTGTGCAATTGAGTGGTTTATAAATTTCAAAAAACCTGCTGACCAAACTGAATTTTTAAACCAAGTACAGTATGATATTTGGCTAGTAGATGATGATTTCACTATTCCTCCACTAAGATCAATCGCAAACGAAGAGGGAAGCGACTTTCTATACTCTCCATCAGGTCAAGTACACAGAAACACATTTGTAACAGAAAATGCTGGAACTTCTCATTACGTAATATGGATTTATGGCTTATCTCCAAAATTTGTTGTACCTTCTGTCGCTCCAGATTATCTACAAATAGATATTCCAATATCTGGTAGTTCTACACCTACACCTACTCCAAGCGCCGAAGTGCCTAGTTGGATTAAAACCACTGCTGGATTCTGGGTAGATGGATTTTCTTCAGACACTGAATTTGTAAATGCAATACAATTTTTGATAAAGGAAGGAGTAATTGTAATTCCTTCAACCGCATCTGCTGGAGAATCTGCTGCTGAAATTCCCTCATGGATTAAAACTACTACTGGATTCTGGGTAGATGGATTTTCTTCAGACACTGAATTTGTAAATGCAATTCAATGGTTAATTGAAAACGGCATCATGAAAATTGCCTAAAACTAAAATCAATTCTGGTTAGGGTTTCATCTTGGTTGGCTTGTTTAGTTATCCAAAACGCCATCTCAAAAAACTAGTGAAAGAAGGCGAATACAAGGAAGCTTTAGAATTTGGAGAGAGTATAGAGGAAAAATTTTCTGAAGACTCTGACTATTATTTCATAATGGGTGGCATTTACTATATCTTAGAGGATGCAAATAATGCTCTAGCTTACTTTGATAAGGCATTATCATTAAATGAAAATGATCCTGAAACTCTTCTTCTAAAAGCAAATGTTCATGCATTTCTAAAAGAGATTGAAAAGGTTAAGGATTGTTGTAAAAAAATTCTCAAAATAGATCCAGATAACATAGACGCAAAAAATATCTTAAAAAATTTAGAACAAAATTAATCCCAAATGATTATTTTAACAGGTATACATTTTCAAATAACCAATCACAAAAATTAGTCACTTTTTCAGAAAATTTACACCATACATGAAGTGAATGAGGTAAAATATCAATTCTCCCATTCTCAAAAAATATTTTTACACCCTCTTTTCCTTCAGACATATAGGCATCTTGTATCTTAACGTCGCCAAAAATTTCACTTGCTTTAGATTTTATTATACTTCGTTCAATGGGAAAATTCGTTTTTGTTTGATCTACAATTATACTAAGATCTTGCTTTCCATAAGAATCAAAATCATTAATTTTTCCACGCTCAGGGAAATTTACAACTAGTTTAATTCCGTATTTTTTTCCCACTCCTGAACCAATTTCTGTAATTTTTGTATACGCCATAGCAGGATTTTGTTTTAATATTAACCTAATTTGAGGAAGATTAGATTTCAGTTGATTCTGAAGATCTTCTGTAATTACTCTAAAGCTCATAAGAAAGATTATTTGATTTGCCATTATATGCATTGATTTTTTTACATGTACAAAGTATGACTCTTGATGGCTTTACCTTTAGATGACAGAACTACCTCTTATGATGAGGAAGCAGGTAGGGACACAACTGTAGAAGGTTACAAAATAACTTGCATTGATTTTATCAAAGATATTTCAAAAGATTATCTTGAATGGGTTGATTATTACAAACTCCAATCTGATGAGGACAAAAAGAGAAGAGCGGGAATAGCATCTACCATTGAAAGAACTAACGACTGGATTGCCAAAGTACCTCAAACTATCAAGGGAGTTGACATTGTAATGAACGATGGCATACAAAAGATGGCTGAAGCCACTGCTGGAAAACCTATTCAAATTGGAGTCTTTGTAAACCAAAAATCTAGTTACACTATGGCAAAACCAGGAATAATTGATGTTAATGTTAAAGCAACAGGTAGAAAAGGAAGAAAAACAAAACTTGGATTTCATTTCAAAGATGATAGATTTAGAATAGAAGCTACAGAAAAGGTGTCTTTTGATGAAACAAATTTACCTCAAGAAGAATTTGAACTCATGGATATTCATCTAAAACTTGATGCAGGAGCATGCAAACAAAGAGATGTTATTTCATTTACCGTCACCGTTAGCGAAATGGAAAATGGAATGGAAATAGATAGACGTGGGGTTTCTACAATCATTCACATAGTGTAATTTCTAAAACGACTCTTTTTTCTTTAGCTCGTTCTTCACCAGGATATTTTAGCTCTGAAATTTTCCTAGCTAATTCTTCGTTTGTAATTATTACTGCTTTTCCAACAAGTTGTTTGTTATCAAAATTAATTTTAACATCAGGGTTTACTGATGCATTTTGAAACCAATCCCCATCAGGTCTGTGCCTTGAAAAATAGATTTTATCATTATACATGACGGCCCTTAACCACACCGAATGTTCTTTTCCTGTTTTTCTTCCCTTTGTGGTTAAAACTGCCTTAAAGACTTGATTTGTTTTATTCACGACCAAATTCATTTGTCAAGTAATTTAACCTCATTGATAGAAAATCCTGATATCTGTAATGATAAGCAAATCTCTCAACCTAGCCTCATGTCAACTAAACTAGAAGGCATGCCACCTAATTTAGCAACAGCAGATGACTTTACAGGAAAAAAAGTTGTTGATAGAGAAGGTATTCAATATGGCAAAGTAAAACACGTTCACATCAACCAAGAAACATTAGCAGTTTCTGGTGTAACGATCCACCAAGGATTTCATAAAGATTACTTTTTGCCAGAAACATACATTGATAGATTCACAACAGAGACTCTGTTACTTAGCACTCCTCCTGTGAGAACTGGCATTGATGTTGTAGATATAGACGGTCATAAAATAGGAAAAATAAAACGGCTCCACAGACATCCTGACACAAACGAGTTAGAATCCATTGAGGTTTCAGATGGATTGATGCACACAAAGATTCTTTCAAAATCGGAAATTTGGGGCGTTGGAGAACAGGTAAAACTCAAAGTTACAAAAGAAGAATACAAAAATCTAGAATAATCCCCAACAATCTTTATTTTAACTAATTTTTAATTATCTATAATGTCATTTGATCCTGAAGTTCGCGAAATCATCCAAATAAACATTCAAGAACACATAAACGGAATTCCAATTCTCTTACGAGAAATTTTGCCTCAAATGCACAAAGTTTGGAAATTTGATAATTACTTTAACTTTGCTTATGGTTGGTATATCGGCCGATTAGAATGCCATGCCCAACACATATTCTTTGATGAGATTGATAGATGGCCAGAAGGAGAAGAACTGATGGAAATTAAAGAAATAATCGAGGTAAAAGGAAAAGAGATTAGAGAAAAAATATCTGAAAATCTTCCAAATTAAGACTCTGTTTTGTCTTGACAGTTTTTACAAATTACAATGTCTTCCTCTACAGTAACATCAACATTTGATGAGTTACAAACGTGACAAAGTCCTTTCATAAAATTCGCATTTTATTATTTACTTAAATTTTTTTGGGAGATCGATTTTCTTCCTCGGCCCCTCATAAATTAATGATCTAGAAACTGTTAGCAATTTATAATTGCAAAAATCCATCACTCTGTTGAACACAATAGAGACCAAATCTCTAGTAAAAGAATTTGGGAAAACAAAGGCAGTTGATGACATTTCGTTTAATGTAGAAGAGGGTGAAATTTTTGGGTTTCTTGGCCCTAACGGTGCTGGCAAAACCACCACTATGATGATTCTAACTACCCTACTAAAACCAACGTCAGGAAAAGCTATAGTGGCTGGTTATGATGTAGTTAGTCAAGCAAAAAAGGTAAGAGAAAACATTGGCTATGTACAACAAGAAATTGCAGTCGATGAATATCTAACTGGTAGAGAAAATTTACTACTTCAAGGAAGATTAAATCATATTCCAAAAAATTTGATTGAAAAAAGAATTGATGAACTTTTAGAACTAATAGAACTTAAAGACAAACAAGATCGAGCTGTTATTACTTATTCTGGAGGAATGCGAAAAAGACTAGATATTGCTGGTGGATTACTTCATCGACCCAAAGTTCTAGTTCTTGATGAACCAACTGTTGGATTAGACATTCAAACTAGACGGAAAATTTGGGACTATATCAAACAAATTCACAAAGAATTCAACATGACAATATTTCTTTCAACGCATTACATGGAAGAGGCAGACAAACTTTGTGATAGAATTGGAATCATAGACTATGGGAAAATCCAAGTCATAGATACTCCTCAAACAATGAAAAACGCTCTGGGAAACGAGGTAGTTTACTTTAAACTTGATGGTGATCCTACTAATCCTGATTTATTATCACAATTAAAAACAATCTCACTTGTAAAAGATGTATCAACAAATGATAATCAAATTGTTGTTTACACTACAAAAGGAACAGAATTAATACCACAAATTTTTCAAATTACCTCTAATCTTAAAATCAAAATTAATGAAATCTCTTTAACTAGACCAACGCTTGATGATGTTTTCATTTCTTACACAGGTCATGAACTGCGTGATGATAACGGAAAATATAACCAAAAACTAGAATTTGCAAAAATGAGGAGAATAAGATCTTGATTTTTTCTGACACGTACACTATTTTCTGGAGAGAAATGAAACGTTATAGAAAATCACGTAGTGGCGTAATTATTAGATTAATCCAGCCAGTAGTTTGGATAATTGTAATTGGTAATACTTTTGCTGGAACACAACCATTAATTCAGGCGGTTGGCTTTGATGGAGAATACATTGAATTTATGACACCAGGCGTTATAATTCTCACAGCAATTTTTACAAGTATTTTTGGCGGTGTAAACACTTTGTGGGATAGACGATATGGTTTTATGAATAAGGCGCTCACCTCCCCAATTTCTCGTTCATCAATTGCACTTGGAAAAATGCTTGCAATCTCTTTGATTGCTGCGCTACAAGCTAGCTTGATTATAGGAATTGCTTTTGCAATCGGTGTTAGTTTTCCAAACTTTATTGTAATTGTTCCAATTATGGCAATTGTAATTTTATTCTCTCTTGGATTCTCTGGAATTTCTGTAATGGTTGCAGCAACTGCAAAGTCTCAAGAAACTTTTTGGGGAATTATCAACTTTCTTGGCATGCCATTGTTTATGATAAGTCCTGCTCTTTTCCCATTAGAGTTATTGCCTGATTGGCTTGCAGTAGCTGCAAAGCTAAATCCAGTAACTTACACGATTCTTCTTATTCGTGGTCTTATGACAGGAGTTACAGAAGGAGTTTCACCTGCTTTGAGTATCGGAGTAATCGCTGTATTTGTATTGGTTATGGTTGGTCTTGCCAGCTATGTTTTTACTCGTGAAGTGAACAAACCCTTCTAATTTTACCCATTTTTGACAAAAACTACAACAATTCCTCACTCCTGAGATCTTCTTCTCAATTTGAAATTTGGCCTTGTTGAAGGCTATACTGTCCCTAGTGGTACTTACCATGCTGTTAGTTGGCGCTATCGATGTAGTATCTGCGCAGAGTGCCAGTCATCCACTGATTACTGAATGGGGCACATCAGGTAACAGAAATGGCGAGTTTTTCAATCCACAAAACATTGCAATTGACTCTGAAGGAAATGTCTATGTTACAGACTTGGGAAACAGACGAGTACAACAATTCAACAATGATGGAACCTTTTTGAAAGCATGGGGAAGTGTAGGAAGTGGAGCAGGCCAATTTCATTCAGTAAGTGGAATTGCTATTGATGAAAATTCTGTTTATGTTGTTGATAATCAATTAAATAAAATTCAAAAATTTGATTTGAATGGAAACTTTGTAACACAATGGGGTATACAGGGAAATGATCCTGGACAATTTATGTATCCAAGTGGAATTACAATTGGAAGTAACAGTACTGTTTTAGTTGTAGATACTGGAAATCATAGAATTCAACAATTCTCATCAGATGGAGATTTTATTATGATGTTTGGTTCTAGTGGAACATCTGATAACCAATTCATATCTCCAATGGGAATTACAACAGATAGTGAAGGTAACATCTATGTTTCTGATCCATCATCAAACAGAATTAAGAAATTTGATTCTTCTGGAAACTTCATACAAGCATTTGGACCAAACTCTGCTGGCATTTCATTAAGACCACATGGAATTACAATTGATCCTGAAGGAAATTTGTATGTTGCAGATGGGGATAATAACAGAATTTTAAGATTAGATCCTAATGGAATGACACTTACTACATTTGGTACTATGGGAATTGAAGCTGGTAAATTTAAAATTGCAAAAGATGTTGCACTAGATAAATTTGGAAATTTGTTTGTTGTAGATTCAAATGGTCATAGAATTCAAAAATTTGATACCCCAATTGTTGGTGAAACACCACAAACAGCTGAAACAACAACTACACCAGAAACCACAACTGTGATTAATCCAATTCCAAACGATTTCACAAAACCAACAATTCTTCCACCAAATGATTTACAAATTGAGGCAACAGGTGGTCTTACACCGGTTTCAATAGGTCAAGCAATGGCTACAGATGAAAGTGGAATTAAATCACTTACATCTAATGCCCCTGCAGAGTTTTCAATAGGCATAACCACAGTCATATGGACAGCCATAGATGGGGCTGGAAATATGGCAATTGCTACTCAAATAGTGATAGTTTCAGATACAACCCCTCCTACAATTTCATCACTTTCAGACATTACAGTAGAAGCTGATAACCCCACTCAAAATACTGTGGAGCTAACTAACCCAATAGCAACTGATAATGTGGGAGTAATTTCAATTACAAATGATGCACCAACAGCTTTTCCAATTGGTGAAACCATAGTTACATGGACAGCTACAGACGTAATGGGAAATACTTCAACTACACCTCAAAAGATTATAGTTTTGGATACTTCAAATCCTACACTTTACGTTCCAGCAGATCTGATTGTTGAGGCAACATCATTAGATCAAAATGAAATCTATCTTGGAGAGGTAACTGTAATTGATAATGGGGATATTTTATCAATTTCAAATGATGCACCTCAATTCTTTGGAATGGGAAATACTACCATTACATGGATAGCATCAGATGCATCTGGTAACATAGTAACTGCAACACAATTGGTTACAGTTGTTGATACAATTGCGCCAACAATTATCCCTCCAGAAAATATTGTGTTTGAAGCAATCTCAACTAATAGTAATCATGTTAATATTGGAACGTTAAATGTAACTGATATTCAACAAGTCACAACCACAAATGACGCTCTTGCTGCTTTTCCAATTGGTGATACAATAGTAATATGGACTGCAACAGATGCCTCAGGTAATTTTGCAACAATTCAACAAATTGTAAGCGTTGTTGATACAACATCTCCATCTATTATAATTACTGAAAATATTATTAGTGAAGCAACAGGACTTGAAGGAAATATAGTCAACTTGGAAGAAGTTTTTGTAGAGGATATTTCTGAAATATCATCCATTATTAATAATGCACCAGAGACATTTTCATTTGGAAACACTACAGTAACATGGACTGTAACTGATATCTATGGAAATGTTGTAATTAAAGAACAGATAATTTCCATTATTGATACTACATCTCCCAAAATCACTGCTCCCGCAGATGTATTGATTGAAGCAGTGGATACTGCTGAAAACTTTGCAGATTTAGGCCAGCTACAAGTTTCTGACATCGTTGAAATTGCGTCTATAACAAATGATGCTCCTAATTCATTCCCAATTGGCATGACTACAGTGACTTGGACTGCAGTTGACATCTCAGGAAATTCTGCTAGTGCCACTCAAATTATCTCTGTAGTTGATTCAACTGCTCCAGAAATTATCCCTTCTCTAAACATCACGGCAGAAGCTGAAGGACCAAATGGAAGTAGTGTGGTAATTGGAAATGCTACAGTATACGACATAATTGGAATTTCTACTGTTTCTAACAATGCTCCAATTATTTTCCCAATTGGTG
>JADFGC010000044.1:0-10466 GCA_022567895.1 Nitrososphaerota archaeon | reverse complement strand
GCTCCCAATGGGAATTTAGTAACTGTTCAACAGCTTGATGTTGGTGCAGATAAAATGTTTAGCACAGAACTAACTGCAGGTGGTATACTATGGAAATCATCTGGAACATACACAATCAAGGTTCTCTATGGAACATCAGCAAGAACAGCTGAAGCAACTTTTGACTTTGGTGGTTCTACAGGTACAGGACCTTCAGGAACTTCAGGACCTTCAATAGATGTTGAAGGATATCCCGTTGGATACAGCATTACCGGAGGTAGTATTCTCAGCATAACTGCCGATGTGGATGCAAACTCATTGATCATTGAAATTTCCACAACAAGCGATGGAGAGCTAACTATCATATTGCCAAGAGCATTAATTGATGCAAAATTTAACGGTGATGATGATGAATTCTTTGTCCTAGTTGATGCAGAAGAATCTGACTTTGATGAAACAAAGACTGATACTCACAGGACTTTGACAATAGCATTCTTTGATGGGTCTGAAGAAATCGAAATCATTGGTACCTTTGTGATTCCAGAATTTGGCGCCATTGCGGCTATGATTCTTGCAGTTGCAATTATATCAATAATTGTAGTGTCTGCAAAGACAAGATTAAGCATTATGCCAAAATTCTAAAAACTTCATTTTTTTCCTTTTTTATACAGCATAATAGTAAAGCAAAAATAGAAACTGACTTTAGTTTTTACATGATACCAAAAATTTTGTTAATAGTATTTGCAATGTCATTTTTTATTTTACCTGCTTTTTCTCAAGAACCGCTTGAAATTAATTTATCTGAAGAAGTTTACTTTCAGGGTGACATAATAGTAATTTCTGGACAAGTAACTCCTGTTGTAGAAGGTGATGTAACTCTGCAATTCATTCGTTTAGGAGAAAATGGTGAGGAGAGTATTGTAGAAATTGCTCAGATTCAAGTTGCTCAGGACGGAACTTTTTCATACACAGTTAAAGCAACTGGAAAATATTGGCAAATAGAAGGTGAGTATGTTGTTAGAGCCTTTTATGGAGTTAATAGTATTGCAGATGTGTATTTTGATTTCTTCAAAAAAGATCAGGGAGTATTATTGATATTTGAAGTTGAAAAACCTGATCAGTCAGGAACTTTTGATATTGAATATATTATCAGAGGTGGAAATGTTACAGATATCATAGTAGATCAAGAATTTTTTGAACTAATTGTTTTGATTGAGCCAAAAAGTGATGGAGCTATAACTTTGGAGTTGCCACGAACTGCAATTGATGCAAAGAAAAGCGATGGGACTGATGATATTTTTATCATTTTAATTGACGGCGTAGAAGTTCCATTTACCGAAACTCAAAATGATGCAAATACAAGAACCATAATAATTGAATTTGAGAAAACTGATTCTGATATTGAGATAATTGGCACCTTTGTGATCCCTGAATTTGGAACTATTGCATCCTTGGTGTTGGCAGTTTCAATAATATCAATTATCATAATTTCATCAAAGAGAAATTTGGTCAGAATATAACTCAAAACCTAATTTTCCTAATCTGATATATTTTCAAAAAAATTCATTCTGGTATCATGTTGATTTTTCCAGGTTTGTATCCTTCTGGATCGACAATAACTGATGAAAATCCAAACAATTGTAATTTTGAGCTAATCTTTTTGAGAATTTTTTCGTTTAGCAAATTTAATTCATTAGATGCAACTTCCAATTTTGCAATACCATCTAAATCCCTTACACGAACTTGTTTGGCATTAATAGTTTGTTTCACAAGTTTTTCACTCAGTTCTATTCTTACTAGACGTTCGGCTGTAACACGCTGACCCCAAGGGATTCTTGATGCAAGACAAGAGTTAGATGGTTTATCGAAAATTGTCAAACCAGCACGCTTTGCTTCATCTCTAACATCTTTTTTGGTAAATTCAATCTCAGCCAAAGGACTTCTAATTCCATAGTTTCTTAATGCAATAATTCCTGGCCGATAGTCAATCAAGTCATCTGAATTAGTGCCATCAACAATAATTTTTGCTTCAAATTGTTTTTGTAAGTTTGTTAGATGATGTCCTAATTCTGTCCTACAATGAAAACATCTCTTTTCATCATTTTTTACAAAATCTTCGTTTTCTAATTCATCATATTCAATTATCTTATGAGTGATTCCAATTTCTAAACAAACTTTTTTTGCTGTTTCAAGTTCTTCTTGAGATAATGTTTTGTAGTCTGCTGTGATCGCAATAGCAGATTTTCCTAATTTTTGATACGCAGCATATGCCACTAGAGCACTATCTACCCCTCCAGATAACGCAATAATGACCTTTCCCTTATTATCAAACCAATTAATTAATTCGTCTAATTTGCTCATTTAGAATTCAACTTTATTTTTACTTGATTCTTGATTAATTCTTCGGTTTCTCTGAAAGTTTTGTTTAATGAATTTGATATAGTCTTTACGTCATCAAATTCAAGTTTGAAATTATTGAAGCCACTATTGAAGGTTTTATAATGAACTGTGAAATTTTGCCCATCAATTATTACAGGAATTGATTTTTTCGTTCTAGGAACAGTAAAACGTTCGGAGGTACGAACTCTTACTCCTAAAGTTCCTGTTTCTTTTATCAATAATTCTAAAATTGAATTTACAGAACTTGAGTCACATATTACTGAGATCAGATGAGTTGGTCTTCCTTTTTTTGTTATTGCGGATGAAATAGTAACATCTTTTGCCCCATTAGACATCATCTTTTCAATCAAATTTCCTAAAACTTCTCCTGAAACATCATCAACATTTGTTTCTAATACTTTGACAGTATCTTGAACCAGACTGCTTACTTTTTCACCCTGAATAATTTTTAGAACATTAGAAAATCCTTCAAAATCTTTTTTTCCTGCTCCATAACCTATTGATTTAATTTTCAAGCTAGGATAAAATTCGGAGCATTCCTTTGTCAAGCAAACAAGCATACATGCGCCAGTTGGAGTTGTCAATTCATCTTTTATTTGACTGCCAGAAATTGTAATGTTAGAATTTCTAAAAATTTCCAGAATAGCTCCAGCTGGATTTGATGTTGTGCCATGAGAAAAAGTAACTGTACCACTACCCACTGCTACTGGGGTTGAAATAATATCATCATCAAAAAATTTTAAATCATCTAATGCAATTGTGGTTCCAACAATATCCACCACAGTATCAATACTTGAAGCTTCATGGAAATGGACAGAATCTACAGGTAAACCATGAATTTTTGATTCAGATTCTATAAGTTTGTCAATACTTGAAGTTGCAAAAACTTTGGCATTTGTGGAAAGATCTAATTTGTTTACAGAATCCTGAATACATTTTTTAATTTCAATTCCCTTCCGTTCATGTATTTTTTCATCAACGTCTAGAATTAATGAGGTAGCTTCAGTTCCATGTTTTTTTACTTTTTCAAAATCAATTTTTTTTATGACAGAACCATCAAGATATTTTTCTGCTATTTTTATTCCATCAATAATTTTTGTTTTATTTGCGCCAAGATTCACTAGAGCTGAAAGTAACATATCTCCAGAAATTCCAGCAATCTGAGAATCTATTACTAATACCATAAAGTAGAATTTACTAAAAATGAATATAAATTCTGTTGAAATTTTTGTGTATGCACTAGATTTAATTATTGATAATTCAATCGCCACTTCATGATTACAATTATTGGTGCAGGAAAAGTTGGAGGAGAAGCTGCTTTATTTTCTGCATTAAAAAAATTAGATGACCAAATTCTTTTACTCGATATTATTGAGGGCCTTCCACAAGGTGAGGCTATGGACATTAATCACATGCTCTCAGAACAAGGAATTGACGTAGAAGTAAAAGGTTCAAACGATTATTCAGATATGAAAGGTTCTGATATTGTTGTAACAGTTGCAGGCTCTGGAAGAAAACCAGGTATGACAAGAATGGATCTTTTGAAGATTAATGCAGGAGTTGTAAAAAGTGTTGTAGAAAATATAAAAAAATATGCAAATGATGCAATGATAATTCCTGTTACTAATCCTCTTGATCCTATGGCATACATTTGCTACAAAGTTTCAGGTTTTGAAAAAAACAGAATTTTTGGAATGGGAGGTATGCTAGATATTTCACGGTTCATTCAGTTTATTCACGAAGCAACTGGTCATTCTCGTGATTCTATTCGTGCACTAGTAATTGGTGAACATGGAGAAAACATGTTGCCCTTACCAAGATTTTCGTCAGTATCTGGAATCCCATTAACTTCATTGCTTTCTAAAGAAAAACTTGATGAATTAGTTCAAAATACAAAGCAGGTTGCTGCAAAAGTTATTGAATTAAAAGGTGCAACTATTCATGCACCTGGAAATGGTATTTCATCAATAATTGATGCTGTTGTAAACAATAGAAAGCGGGTAATTCCTGTAGCCACCTATCTTGATGGAGAATATGGATACTCTGATGTTACAATTGGGGTTCCAGCGGTTGTAGGTAGAAATGGTGTTGAAAAGATTGTAGAGCTAGATTTGAATGATGAAGAAAAAAGTATGTTCCAAAAAGGAATTGAAAGTATCAAAAGTGCAATATCTAGTATTGAAATCTAGGTATTTATTCAAAATAATTGTTTGATTTGGCATTGGAACTTGATGAAATCTTAGAATCTTTGAAATCAGGTAAAATTAGTCTCCCAAAAGCTAGAAAACTGTTATCTCTTTACTCTCTTGAAAAAATTGAAAATATAGCCCAGATGGATGTGGGAAGAAAAAAACGTCGTGGAATTCCAGAGGTAATATTTGCTGAAAATAAAGAATATGATGATTTGAAAAAAATAATTCAAAGAGTGATGAAAAAATCTAATTCAGTTTTAATTTCAAGAATAAAGAAAAAAGACTTTCCCAAACTGAAATCCTATGTAAGAAAAATGAAATTAAACACTGAAAGTGGAAAACGGACTAGTACTGTTTTAATCTACAAAAAAGCCTTAAAAAAATCTAAAGGAGTAATAGGAATCATAACTGCTGGAACTTCAGATATTGGAATTGCTGAAGAGGCCAGATTGATGTGTGAATCAATGAATTGTAAATGCATTTGTAGTTACGATGTAGGAATTGCTGGAATTCATAGAGTTTTTCCTATTCTTAAAGAAATGAAATCAAAAGATGTTGATGCAATAATTGTTGTTGCGGGAATGGAAGGAGCATTACCTACACTTGTTTCATCATTAGTAGACGTTCCAGTTATTGGAGTTCCTAGCTCTATTGGTTATGGATATGGGGGAAAGGGAGTTGCCGCATTGGCATCAATGTTGCAAAGTTGTGCACTTGGATTATCTGTAGTTAATATAGATAATGGAATTGGGGCAGGTGCCATAGCTGGAAATATAGCAAATAGGGCATCAAAGAATTAGCTGTAAATTCTGTATCTTTTGTGAATCCACGATTACAAAATAATTAAAAATCAAGAAAAAATGAAAAAAATCATCTCGTAAATGATATATAGCATACGAAAAGGAAATGTGTTAATTGGCTGGGAAAAGAATTGTTCTTACTGCGGATCGCAGTTTAATGACAAATTATAGAGGAAATTTTCTTTATGGTTTTATTGCTTGTGGACCATATGAAGCTCTACCAGAGTGGGTTTTTGACAAAGTCTTTTGTCCAGCTGTAGAAACGGATCCTAATACTGGTGAAGCTAAAGTAGCTCAAGTCGGATTGAGGCGAGTTGAAAGTGCTTTACTTCAAGGATATAAGAAAGACGAAGTATTTGTGGCAAATCCAGACTTTCTTGAAAAATCAATAGGACCTGACACTAAAGTTCTTGGAATTAATGTAATGGATCCATTGGGAATGGCTCCAGTAACAACTACGATGTCTCCTGAAAAACTTTCTTACGTTGCAATGAAATTCAAAAAAATGTGTGCTAAAGTTATCCAATTAAAGAAAAAATATGATTTCAAAGTTGTAGTTGGAGGAAATGGTGCGTGGGAACTTGCAAAATCAGATAGAATGAAAATTCATGGAATTGACACGGTTGTTGTTGGTGAAGCAGATGAATTAGCATTAGACTTGTTTAGTGATTTAGAAAAAGGAGATGCGCCTGAACTGATGCATTGTTTTGTAAAAAATATTCAAAATATTCCAATTATTCAAGGACCTACAGTGAATTCATTAATTGAAGCAATGAGAGGGTGTGGAAGAGGTTGTGATTTTTGTGATGTGAATAAACGTTCTAAGAAAGATTTACCTCTTGAGCGACTTCAATATGAAGCAAAAATAAATCTAGATTATGGATTTGATTCCATTTGGCTTCATTCAGATGAAATGATGCTCTATGGTTGTGATAACAGAGACTTTAGACCAAATCGTGACGCTATTACTGAGTTATGGCGAGGTCTGAAAGAACTTGGGCCAAATTTTATTGGAACTACACATATGACATTTTCATCAGTTGCCGCTGATCCTGAATTAATGCATGAAATTTCTTCAATCAACAATCAACATAAAACTGGCAGATGGCTTGCAACAAATCTGGGTATTGAAACAGTATCTCCTAGAATGGTCAAAAAACATCTTGGTGTTAAAACAAAACCATTTGCTCCAGAAGAATGGGGAAGTGTTGTAAGAGAAGGAGCTCAGATTTTAAACAAAAACCATTGGTTCCCTGCAGCTACAATCATTATTGGTTGGCCTGATGAAACTCCTGATGATACACAATATACTATTGATATGATGACAGATTTCAGAAAAATGGATTTTAGAGGACTAGTTGCACCATTACTTTACCAAGACTTTGGTGAAAAGAACTCAATGCACTTTGGAAATCTAAACGAATCTCAATTCACTCTGTTTTGGAGATGTTGGGAGTATAACCTTCGTGTAATTAATGATATTATTCCAATTATTCTTAGAAACAAATCCTATGCACCTCCAATGAAGATATTCATGTATGGAATCATCAAGGTGGGAACATGGGCAATTATGAGATATCTAAGAGGTTTGTGCAAAGATCTTTTCAATGGAAGAACTCCTGACGAGATTATTGAAAAATATACAAGAAGTAGATCTGTAACTGCACCAAACTTAATAACTAAAAAATTATAATTTTTCTAGTGCAGCATCTGCAATTGTGTTTCTCTTTGGTGTAAGACAAATAAAGTAATTTTTATCTGCTCTTTCGATTGATTCAACTTTCTTGAATGAATTTTTATTGATATCAAATTCGTATATCCCATTATCAAGGGAGCCTTTTGAGTAAATCATAAGATAGCTTTCGCCAGTTGCAGGACTTAAAGGAATGAATGACATAACATATCCTTTGTACGAGTTAATAGGCATTGTATTTTTCATTGGAGGAGCAGCAGATGACATGTAAAGAAAAATATCTTCTATAGTATCAAATTCTTCATATTCAATTTTCATTACCATGGTAGCATGTTTTTGAATATAATAAGCTACGGAGGAAAGAATTGGTTTTACTTTCTTGATTTACAGTGTTTATGGACTTTGTATGCAAATGCAGTTGGGGCTACAATATACATTCCCAAATTTAGTGCAATTACTGAAATGCCAAATGCCAATACTTCAGTTTCTGAACCATTATCAGCCAATGTCATTATTGATAATGAAGAAATCATTGGAGTGATGAACAGTTTTGTTGCTTCTTTAAAGACTGGATTTTGTCTTTCCCAATCAGCAATTGTTGGTGAAAATGAATAATAGAATTGGTTGAATGAATTCATAAATGAAGTTCCAGATGAAGTACTAAGAACTGTATTATCTCTAATTTCTCTAAGGAATTGTACTTGTGGTGCTAATTCTGAACCATAAGTTGCTGTAGCAATTAGACAGCCGCCACCATTTCCTTGTTGGTCAACAACACAAACACCATTTTTCAGTACAGTTCCAGGTCCACAGGTTGGTTCGGGTTCTGGTTCAGGCTCTGGTTCTGGTTCTGGTTCTGGTTCAGGCTCTGGTTCTGGTTCAATTTTGATACATTTTCCATTTACTAGTTTTTCAGTTGGATCACATTTTGTTTCTGGGGGTGGAGTAAATCCTGAAGCTGTGTATGAAAATGTTGTTGTGGATATTTGTGTTCCATATTTAGCTGAGATTGTGTATTCTCCAGTGATTTTCATAGTTCCACCAACCATTACATTATGAGAAAATTGACCACTTGGATCTGGCGTTACTTGTGCAATTCCAATAATGTTGCTATTAGGTCCAATAATCATAATAGTAAGAGGCGTATTAGGAAATGATTCACTTAAAGTTCCAACATTTCCTGTAATTCTTATTGTGTCTCCATCATCATAAGATGGTTGATCTGTGTCAATTGTAAAAGCTTGTGGTCCTGTTTTCTCAATATCTTGACAGAGGCCTAATTGGAATACTTGATTTGGACCACAATCTGCAGGTGATTGTTGAGCAAATGTTAAACCAGAAAAGCCATATGATAAAATTGAAATTGATAGTATAATTAATGCTAGGTTCCCGAAACGCCTCATGTTCTGGATTTTCCAACGTTTGAGAGTATTTAAGAATTCAGTGAAAGAAAATTTGACATCATTATAATCTGATTATACCTTCTTTGACTAAAAATTCTAATGCAGAAACAAATTCGTCATCTGAGATCAAATCATCAGACCACCAATTTGCAGTATTTTTTATCCAAGGAGGAATAGTTTTTTCAGATTTTATTGATTGCTGGGATTGTGGAATTAAAATAATTTCCTTTTTTATAAGATGTTCAATTCCACTGATAAATTCATCATCTGAGATTGCATTTGAGGACCACCAACCTGCATTATTTTTAATCCAATCAGGGACAACGAATTTAACAATAGTAAATGAAGTGCTTCCTTGAGAAGATCCTAAATATTCAACAAAAATGTTGTAAACACCAGGAATCGAATCATGGTTTAGTGTCATAATTCCTTTGAAATTTCCTTGACTTGTAGCAAAAAGATTGAAGGATTGTGATGATTTGTCAGGATTTTCTAGAATTAATTTTACCTGTGTGCCTTGTTTATAATTAGCAATTTTTCCTGTAATAATGACATCACTAGTTTCTTTGTATTTTGGCAAAACAAATTTTTCAGCATTCAAGGATGGTGCTGTTGATTGAGTTGATGAGCTGCCTCCGGTACTGAAAATATTTTGTTCACCAAATACATCTCTGAAATCACGATATTTTAGTTCAACACTACCACCAGCAGTAGAAATCAATTCTGTTCCAGATTCATTACAAATCCGTGTTGGCATTCTAAAAACTCCTTCAAAGATTCCAGTGCCAGGTCCAGTTTCAGTGAGTGTAAATCCAATAGAACCTAATCCTCCATGCTCAACGCCATCAATTGTACATCTTTTGTAGCGAACATCTTTGATCAAAACTTCTAACAAAATATTTCCATTTTGATCACCTACTGTATCAACATTTGGAGAATTTGGATCATTTATTGATAAATAACTCTCAATGGTGTCTTTATCTAGATTAAGATCTGGATCATTAAGAATTACTGTGACTGGTTGACCAAATCGATATGAATTAGAATCCAATCCAACTGAACCAGAATGAGTTGGTGCATCTGTTTTGGTTGAAACATCAATGTTAGTTCCAACTGTTGCAATATCGGAATATTTTATTGCTATTCCTTCTTCATCAATTAATCTATCATTAACAAGAAATGTTACATCATCGTTTATTGTTTGAAGCGTTTCAATGAATCCAGGGTCAAGGAAATTAATTTGACTTGTAACTTTGTATTCTATCGTTCCTGAAAATATTCCAGAGTTATCAGTTGTCTCTTCCAATTCTAGACGATATATTGCATTATTAACTTCTTGATTATTTGTTAAACCAAATGAAAAGAAGTCAACTACAATTGGTTGAGTGTCAGTTTCACTAGATATTGTGCCAATAGGTGTTGAATCATTTGATGAATCAAAATTAATTACTAAAAATGCAGTACCTGATTTTGTATTTAATGAATCAATATCATTATCATCAATTTGAACAAGACCTTGTGCGGTAGAAATATCTCCGCTATCAATAATTGTTATTGGAGAAGGATCTGAAAGGTCAAAATGTAAAGACATACTTGTGTCTGAAAAGTCATTCACTCCTAGTTGTTGCTGAAAAGATCTTAAATCATAATTAATCCAGTTTGTACCATCAGAAGTACTTGCATCAACATCAATGAATAATGTTTCAAGTTGACTAGCACTAATACCAAGATTTATTGAAATTTTTTCAAAAGAGGTATTAGAAACAGGTGGTCTTGTATCAAGAATTAATCTATCAGAGTTTGTATCTGGCACAGAAGAGGGAATAAAAATTCCTGGAGGAGATGTCAAGGCTGAAGTAGACAGAGGATAAAATTGCACATCAGATGATTTTTCCAAAGTGATTGGTTGACCTATCTGTAATGATGGAATGATTGCAGAGCTTCTAAAAACATCCAAGTGTTCTCTAGATCCTGAATTCAAATTTTGATCAGGATCATT
>JADFGC010000043.1:0-10633 GCA_022567895.1 Nitrososphaerota archaeon | reverse complement strand
GAACAAAAATTACAGTTAGTGTTTTTGCAATAATTATCATTGCATTTGTATTTTCACCAAACTTGATTCAGTTTGTTGAAGACCAGATGGGTTTAGAGATTATTAATCCATATACTGAAAACTTGGTAGATATTCCTATTGAAATAACAATTGATGAAACAAGAATTGTAGAACGGCAAACTGCTACAGGGGCAAAACTTGAATTTAATCCTGATGTTATTGAACTTCTTGTGCACAAGTTTACAAATGAACAGCGTGTAATGAATGGACTAGAACCTGTAAAATTTAATTTTGAAATTTCAGATATTGCACGTTTACATAGTACTGACATGTCAAATCAAAATTATTTTGCGCATGAGAATCTAGATGGTCTTGATGCATCTGACAGAGCAAGAGATGCAGGTTATCGTTGTTTTAAATGGATTGGAAATTCATATTATCTTGGTTTGTCTGAAAACATTTTCAGAGGAAATCTTTACGAGTCTATACAGTTACTTAGAGGAGTCCCAGTTTCATATGATTGGCTAAGTAATGAAGAGATATCTCATATCACAGTTGATGGTTGGATGAATTCAGAAGGACATCGTAAAAATATTCTAAATTCAAACTTTGACCGAGAAGGAATTGGTGTGTTTATTGATTCGGAAGATAGAGTATATGTTACTCAGAATTTTTGCTAATATTCTTCTAAACCTTTGAGTACTTTTTGGCAGTCTTGATATGTTTTTACTGCAACGTGAATATTGTATAGTTCTTCGTGGCTAAGATTTTGTTTCATGATATCTTCTTTAGAAATACCAAATTCATGTAATGTATTCCAAATGGTTTCAGATTCAATTTGCTGATCCTCAACAATAGCTAGCTTATACTCTTGCTTTATACTATCTCTAAAAGTTCTAATCTTATCCATGTACTACCCTATACCCAATTTTTATTTAACATCCCAGAATTTAACTATTTTCACCATTCCACACTAGCAATTTGAGTAATCTACGCTGCACAGTATTACAATGTAGTTACGTTTCCAAATTTGAAAATTTGATTAAGTTCATACTTTTTTTATTGACAGCCAGTCCAAGATTCATCTGCAAATTCACTAGTGTTACAATATTGTTTACTAATTTTTGCATGACCATTCTTTACAAGCTCTTCACTAAGGTCTTTGTCAGAGCAAATCACCTTTGCAAGTGTTCTATTATATTTGTCATGAGGTTGTAGATCGTCTTGATCAACTAGAACAGTAGAACCTTTTGGACAAAGACTAGCAGTAAAATTTGTTGCTTCTTCATATCCTGGTTCACCTTTTTCAGGTGTATCAACTAAAGGTAGTCTAATTTTACATCCTTCAACTTGAATTGTATCACCATCAAAAATGAATTCTACTTTTCCTTCATAATACAAAGAAGTACCACTACAATCAACTCGTGGAATAAAAGCAGAAGATGCAATAATTAGAATTATTATTCCACCAGCAATCACAAAACCGATTAATGCGCCCATACAATAGATTATGTTTTACTATTGATAAGTCTAAAAGAAATCCGAAATCGTTTTTTGTTTCATTAATTGAACAATAGAACCATGTTCAAGCCATTCTTTTCTTGAAATACTCATTGGTTTTGACGCAACATCAAGTGCATTTTCCAAACTTGAAGCAATCACAGGTTGTTGTTTCATAGCTTCTCTTACTCCTTCTCGAATCTGCCAAACCCCAACTGGAATAGCATATTCAGGACGAATCTCCCTCAGCACAAGTGCTCCACTTTGAAGCTCATTTGCAACCAAGTGTTCTGCTACAGCTAGTTTTGCTGAATAATATGCCCCAGCTATTTCAGGTGGATGATCAATACCTTTAACACCTTCATGATCAGAACCAAATCCTAAAACTCCATTTGAATACCAAGCCTCTATCATTTCATAGAGCCATCTATGTGGAAACAACACAACTGAAAACAAATTTCCCAAGTGCTCATAGTGATATATCTCGTATCTATCAATTACAGAAAATTCCAAAGCTTTTTGCACCAAATCATTTGAGATGATGTCATCTGTTGCGGTAATAGACCAGCGTGTTGGAACAAGTTTTCTTTTCTTGCCCATCATTCCTATACTAAAGCATTTTTGAATTTGTGAAATGTCTATACCAGAATTGTACAGATTTAGTACAGCATCGTTAGCTAACAAATCTCTATCATAGTAAACCTTCTCAATTTTTCTCTCCACTGGAGAATTAGAAAACTTTGCAGATTTTATTTCACCAATTGGACCAAACGGAGCATTATATCCATCAAGCAAACCAACTGCGCTAGTTGGTTTTGTAAATTGTACATCAGAATCAGTAGCATGTTCAGACATTGCAAGCTCTTGCAAGTTCTCAATGTAACGACCAGTCGGATCATTTACAGGAACTTTTTGAATTCCACGAACTAAATTCAACCTAAAGTTAACAATTTCATCTAAAGATTTTCCAGCCCATCGTTCTGGTGCATCAAGAATTCCAGTATCACCATGAATTGGTGGAACCATTGGACCAACATTCACTTTAGGATAGTTGTATGTTCCAACAAAAACAGATGGTGGACTTGATCCGCTTATACTATCAGATGAAAACAAGTTCCCATACTTTGAAAGATATTCATTCCATTTTGCTTCAATTGCTGTTCTAATGTCGCGAGAAGTAGAAACCACTGGTATTTTATGGAAGTTTTTTCCGAATTAAATATATTGGGTTAACCGTTGTGAACCATTACTGTAAGGGGCAACTTGCTAAAAATCCAGAACGATTAAACTCCCGTTCTATTAGCATTTGCCATTCTTCCCTTACAGTGTTCTATTTCTGATTTTTATGCCTAATTTTGAGATAAAATCAGGTTTAAAACCAAATTCAACTCATGTCATTTGTGGCTCAAAGAATAGTTTCGTTTCTACCAAGTGCAACTGAATTAATCTATGAGCTTGGTTGCCAAGATGATTTGTTTGGTGTAACACATGAATGTCTTTATCCAGAAGATGCAAAATCAAAACCTCGTGTAATCAATACGGTGATTGATGGAAACTCAATGTCTAGCCCCGAAATTGATAAAAAAACTTGTGAGCTAATGCGAGATGGTAAAGATATTTTCATTCTAGAAGAGGAGAATCTCAAAAAAGCAGCTCCTGATCTAATCATTTCCCAAAATACGTGTGAGGTTTGTGCAGCCCATACAAACCAAATAGAGCAAGCTGTTTCTATTTTAGAAAAAAAGCCACAGCTTTATTCTATTGATCCACATAATCTAGAACAGATTCTTGAAAGTGTAACCGTTCTTGCAAAGTTAGTTGGTAAAGAGCAAAAAGGAGAAAGACTTCGTAAATCACTCAGAGAAAGAATTGAATTTATACAGAATCACGCCTTTGAGAAAAAGCCCAAAGTTCTTACAATAGAATGGGTTAAACCATTTTTTACATCAGGACATTGGGTTCCAGAAATGATAGAGTTAGCTGGTGGAACAAACTTAGTCAGTAAAGTTGGCGAACATTCAAGACGAATGGAAATGGATGAAGTTACAAAAGCAGAACCAGATATCATAATCATGATGCCCTGTGGTTTTGATACAAACAGAACTATATCAGAATACAATATACATCTAAATGATGACAATGCATGGAACAAGCTACAAGCTGTTCAAAACAAAAACATCTATGCAGTTGATGCAAACTCGTATTTTTCAAAACCAAGTATTAGAACCATTACAGGTCTTGAAATTTTAGCAAAAATTCTTCATCCAGAAAAGTTTGATCGAATAAACATCCCAGAAGGTTCTTTTAAAAAAATAAGATAATTCCCAGAATTATCTTTCTTCAGATTCATCCAATTCCTCAGTTTCTGAGGTACTGCGATTTGGACGAATCGGGACGAATATTATCGACATCGTTAACAAATGCAAACAGACGGAAATAGATTTCAAGGTTACTATTCTTTGGTCTTTTTGTTCAATTTTTCTCAATTTACACAGATCAAAGCAAAAATGGTATCAAATGGTAACTAATGGGAAAAATTGACTCATCCAAATTTTTTGATTTCTTGTAAAGCTTCATCAATAAGTGGAAGATCAAATTGAAGATTTTTTGGTTCATCAAATAGCTCTAGATATCTTTCATGCATTGTCTCTCCAATTTTTTCAATGTCAGCTTTGTAACAAGTCAAGGCTTTTTCAATTAATGGAACATCAAATTCAACTTGGTTAATCATTTTGGGATCATTTTTGCCAGCACTGATGATCTTTATCACCATATCTACTTTTTGTGCAGTTTTTTTACCTTCTTCAACCATTAGCATTCGAATGTTCATTGCAGATTCTTGTAATTGTGGATCGTTTCCAACAGTTGAAACTCGTTTTTGATAATGATTCAAAGCTTTCAGAACAATATCGTGTCCTCTACCTCGAAGGTAAATTCCACCAAGCCAGCTTTTTCCTGACATCAAATAACGTAAAATTAACTATGATTTAAAAGAAAAAATTATGACTTGTTGAGCTGGCATTCGATTTTCAATGATCGTACAGTAGTGTAATAGACAATACCAAGCAAAGCAATTGCTCCAAGCCTTAATGGAATTTCATATGTTGTTAAAAATGAAGTAGTTACTGCACCTACGCTACCAAAAGTAGAGATTACCGCAAACCCAATTGGCCCACAGCTACATGCACCAGCAGCAGCTCCAATAAATGATCCAAAAATACTTCCACTCATCTTCTTTTTAGAGATACGCATTATTCTAATTCGATAAATGTTCATTGGAATAACTAATCCCGATAATGCAGATACTAGTACAATCAAGGAAAGACCAAACTCTGTTCCTGGTGGTATATGACCTACCAAATATGGTTCTAAGAAAATATATTCAGAAATAATTGAGAGAGGAATTAGCATTCCAACAAAAATTGCAGCAGCTAGTACAATGTATACTTTGTTTGAGAAGACTAGCTTGATTGCTTCCATCTATATCATAGAATCAATTACGTTCTTAAAAACAGAGTAGGGTTGAGCCCCTCCAATTTTTTTCGTATTTCCTTCAGAGTCAATTATAAAGAATGTTGGAGTTCCGTTTGCGCCCTGTTTTCTAGCCTCATCAATGTTGTACGAAACACGCTTAGAATATTTTCCAGAGTCAAGGCAACTATCGAACAGCTCCATATCCAAGCCTAAACTGAATGCAAATGCCTTTAGGCGTTCAGAGTTTGCCCATCCATTGTCAATGTGTTCTTGTGAATTATACAATAAATCATGAAACTCCCAATACTTGCCTTGATCTTCAGCGCAGTATGTTGCCTGAGCTGCTTTGAGTGAATCACGCCCCAAAATTGCCAAATCAACAAACACAAGGTTTGCTTTTCCAGTATCAATGTAATCTTGAACTAATGCTGGTTTTGTATTATGAAACCACGCATAACATTGTTCACATTGATAATCACCAAACTCTACAATTGTAATTGACGCATCAGGATTACCAAGAATTGGAGATCCCATAGCAGTAGAAATGTCTCCATGCATCCTTTGCATATCTAGATTTACGGTTTCTGAACCAAATTGAGATGCAGAAGCTGCAACAATACCAACAATAATGGCAGCTGCAATCCCACCGATGATAATTCCTTTCTTAGCCATCTAAGTTCAAAATTTGTTCCATAATTTAAAAGATTTCTTCCAAATTATGTCTAATTCTTTCTTCTAAAAAATTTGGTTATTTTATCTACTACCACATCAAGTGGACATGACTCACAAGAGACGGATGAGTGATTATCAAAATGTTTTTCAAATTTTTCTCTAGATTCAAAAATGGCATCGCATTTTTCACAATAAATTTTGCTTACATTTTTCTTTGAATTTTCCATAATATCAACTTTACATCTTAGAGCTTATAAACATCCTGCCAGAAGTTTAATAGTGCACAATAGATTCCTAGACAAATTCATCACAGGGTTTTTCATCTTTGTATTTGGAACTTTGTGACTTTTTAGTGCAAGATACTATGAAAAACCAAAAAAATATTCATTAATTGCATACGATGTGTTTGGGAATCAAAATACAATTGGTGGTTTGAGAACAGAATTTCAAACAAAACAGGTAACAACTAGTTTTTAAAAACATTATCAAAAGTCTTTTCCACAGTACGATTTTTCTACATCATCTGAACTACCACAGAAAGAAAAAAAATAATCTTTAGTGTTTTAAATCATAGATAGTGAATTTTCTGATGATTGTTGTACTCTACCTCATATTGAGTCACAAATCCACAATGAGCACATGAAAACATCTCTGCCACAGGCTTTGCTTTCCGTTCAATTGTTTTTCCAGATAATGATTTTATCAAGATAACATTGGAGTTAGATATAACAGCAAAGTTTCGAGATTCTCCAATTGAATCTAAAAATTCTTTGATGGCATCAATTACCTCGTTTTTATCAATACTTTGGGAATCTTCAATTGGGGATAGAGTAAATTCACCTATTTTTAAAGTAGGAATAGCAGCTACTTGATCTGAAACGTAGACAAGTAATTCATGTTTGATTGCTTCCACTTCACTACAGTCTACTGTAAGCATACTATACCATTCAAAATTTCATATTTTAGTTTAACAGGGAGAGATTTTATGACGGAATTATTCACATACCTTTACATAATTTAGACATGAAAGATTCAGAAACATTTGGCGTTGAGAAGGGATTTGGAGAACAAGTAGTCTCATGGCTAAATGAGCAGACAACAAAATCAAAGTCAAAGTTTGAAGCAAGGCTTTATGGTTATGATATTTCAACAAAAAATTTTGGAGAATTTGAAATGTTTTCGTGGATGGGGGACGTTCAAACAGCCAGAAAACTCATTATCAAAGCTAGCAAGAGATTCAAAGTTCGAGTAATAGAAGGCGGATACAAACCAAAAGAGCGGACATTTACAATGAAACAATCCGATTATGCAATGGTTAGAAAGGGAGACAAAATAATAGGGCATTTAGAATTTGAAACTTCAAGACTTGGTTTTAAAAAATGGAAATTAAAAGATGAAGAACGAAGATAAAATTGGACTAGTTGGTACAGGAATGCTTGGAAATGCAGTTGGATTGCATTTGCTAGAATCAGGTTATTCTTTAACAGCATACAATAGAACCAAAGAAAAAACTGCAGAATTAGAAAAAAAAGGTGCCACAATTGTTGATAGCCCAAAAAAAGTAACAGAGTCCTCAGATCTTGTGATTACATGTGTAAAAGATGCTAGTGCCGTTAGACAGATATCCTTTGAAAAAAATGGCATCATTGAAGGAAAACATGGTGATTTAATTGTGGCAGATATGAGTACCATAAATCCAATAGAAACAAGAAAGATTGCAAGTGAATTCAAAAAAAATGGGATCACTATGCTAGATATTCCTGTGATGGGAGGACCAAATGTTGCAATTAATGGTAAATTAGTTGTAATGGCGTCAGGTGATGAAAATGCATTTAACAAATTCAAAAATGTTTTTGAGACAATTGGAAACCAAGTTTTTTTCCTTGGCAAAAATGGAGTTGCGCATTCAGTAAAGCTTGCAATGAATCTTCAGATTGCAATGCTAGCTCTCGCACTCTCTGAAGGAATTACTCTAGCACGAGCAACATCTGTAGAGCCTAAAGTATTTCTAAAAATTCTAAATTCAACTTATTTTAAAACAGGAATGAGTGAGAATAAGGCTTTCAAGATGATAAAAGATGAGTTCAAACCAACATTTACTCTAAATAATCTGAAAAAAGATCTTAACACGATTAATGAGACAGCAAAATCTTTTGGAATTAAATTACCAATGAGTTCTAGGGCAGAAGAAATCTACAAAAAAGCTATTGAAAATGGATTTGGCGATCTTGATTATACTGGTATTTTGGCTTACCTAAAACAAGCTACAAAGACAGAGAATTTGCAAAATTAATTTAAGATAAGAGGTTCTGCATAAAATAATGCGGCTAAAAGACAAAGTTGCAATTGTAACTGGAGCATCAAGCGATATCGGTACTAGTATTGTAAAGCGATTTGTAGGAGAAGGAGCAATTGTTGTTCTTTTAGGTAGAAAACTTGAATCTTTAGAAAAAGTTCGAAAGGAGGTTGGTAATGAAGAAAAAACAGCTTCAATGACTTGCGACATTACAGATGAAGCACAGGTTTTCCAAGCAGTTGATCAAGTTATGGACAAATATGGCAAGATTGACATTTTGGTAAATGGAGCAGGTGCATTAAATGATCCAATTCACTTTCATGAAATGCCAGATGCTGAAATTAAAAAAATGATAGATGTTAACGTTCATGGAGTTTTCAAGCCTACAAAAGCAGTGCTCAGTAAAATGAGCGAAGTAAAAAGCGGGGTCATTATAAACATTGGTTCAATTTCAAGTGAGAGGGCAATACCAAGGGTACACTTAGCAGTTTATTCAGCAACTAAAGCTGCTGTAAGCATGTTTACAAAAGCAATTGCAGTTGAATATGCAAGAAGAAATATTCGTTGCAATTGCATTAATCCAGGAATAATTAACTCGGGAATGATCAAACCATATCTTGAAGATCCTAATGCAAGAAAGGTACTTGAAGACAGATTGCCACTAAATAGAATAGGTGAACCAATTGATGTTGCCAATGCAGTTTTGTTTATGGCGTCAGATGAGGCAAATTGGATTACTGGAACAATTCTAGATGTAGATGGCGGAAAATCTGCTTCAGAGGCCTAATCATTAAGTAATGTTTTTGCAAGTAGTTGTGCTATTCGAAGTGGTTCAGGTAATGAACCCTGTAAAGTAAGATCATTAAGAAGGTGTTTTACATCGGATAATTCACAGCCTTCTTTTCTAACAAATACATCAAAAGATGTTTTAAGATTAATCTTTTCTCTTTCTCCAAGTTTTTTGTATTCTTCAATTTTTTCTTTCCAAGAGTTTGCAAAGTGATGTTTGATAGCCTTTTCAATTCCTGTGGAGTCTTGATATGTAACTCCAATTACTGGTATCTGTAATTTTTCATGAATTTTTTTTATGTTAACCATATTGTACATCGATATTATAATTCCAGAAATCAAAACATAGCTGATATCAGGCCTGCCAAGTTTTTCATGCATTTTAATAATTTCATCAGTGGCATCATTTCCAGATATAGTAGCATTCCCAAAAACAAAGCCATCAATTACAAAATCTCTACGCATCACTATGCCTGCAAGAACTGATTTTTCAGAATCTTGTTTGAAGCTTTCTGCAATAGCAAGTCCTCTCAAACCTTTTTTTTCAAGCCGAAGGTTTCTCACTTTTTCTTCTCCTCAGAAAAGCCATGTAGCTCAAACCTGAAACTACCATTATTACTCCAGTCAATATGGACCAAAAAGTAAATGGTATGAGATCAGATTCAGCCATCTATTATTTTCTAAAGTTAAACATCTAAATACATTTGAAACTGACGAATTTTATGCCTGAAATCATCTGCCAAGATTGTGGGAAACGACTCTATCATGAAAATGAAACCACACTGAAAATCGAAGAAGCAATTCATAAGAAATTTTGTCGGAAGCAAGAAAATGAAATTCATA
Organism: Nitrososphaerota archaeon; assembly: GCA_022567895.1. GTDB lineage: Archaea > Thermoproteota > Nitrososphaeria > Nitrososphaerales > Nitrosopumilaceae > DRGT01. Next base: position 1,059 of record JADFGC010000043.1, on the reverse strand, counting down.
GTTATATGCATAGAGATAGTTCTCATCAAGCAACATTTGATACAGAACGAGAAAATGATCTTTCGGGTAAACCGATTCTAAAAAAGTAAACTTGAATCTTCACAGGCATGGTAAAAGGAGTTTCTAAGATTAGTGAATGACAGCTTATTGCATCTAATTTTAAAAAAATTACCTTACATGAAAGAAGTCTGATACCATTAAATCATGATACCATAGTTGTGCAACATACATTCCAGGTTCATACGGTTTTGATAATACTTGATTAAACTTACCAGCTGGAGTATCTTTAAGTGCAATTTCATCTATACGTTCTCCTTTTTGGTCAAAGATATCAATGAAAATGTCTTCTCTAAAATTAACATAGGGTTTAACAATTGAGCCAGAGAGGTATAACGTATCTTGTTCCATATAGGCTTCAATGACTGCTGATTTTGAACGCACCGGCAAGTATCTTTCTATCAATCGCTTAAGTTCTGAAAGATCATCCTTCACCTCTGTTGAGTCTCTATTTGCAAGGCCGGTCTTAATATCCTCCAGAACTGGATCAAATTTTGATTCATGTTTTCCATAGTTGGTTTCCCCAAAAACTTCTATAAAGTTCTCTAGTTCTTCATACTCTCTTGCTAACTCTGCACTATCAAGTTCTACTGAACTGTATTCTCTAACAATTCTTTCTTCAACATTTACCAGCTGTGATGTTTTCTGATCCATGTATTGTAGCATTACTACATAGAGTCCTGGTTCAGTAGGTGCACGCCATTGAGTGAAAAACCTGCCATGTTTTGTATCAGTGAATTTTAGGGTACTATGAACCTCACCTGATGCTTCATAAACTGTCACGTTCAAGTCCTGTCTCATGCCTTTTTTCCAAAGACCATCAGGTTTGTTTACAAATCCTTCTAAAATCCAAATATCATTCTCCAAATCATAACTAATATCGTATATGATATTGTCATTTTTTAGAGGAAGATGTTCATCTAGATAATGTCGTATTTCACTTATCTGAGATTCAGCATCTATAAAATTACCATAGTCAATTAGCTCTGATGCGTCATCAGT
>JADFGC010000042.1:0-10781 GCA_022567895.1 Nitrososphaerota archaeon | reverse complement strand
GCCGATGCCTTAGTAATTGGAACCTTTTTAGAAAAAGGTGGAAGTCTTAAGAAACTAGAACAGATAGCAAAAGCAATTCAAAGCACCAAGAGATAGATATCATAATGTCTCATAATGATGCTTTATTCAGAATTAAAGATCTGGAAGTTCCAGATTACTATGTTGTTTACTATTCAGGATTAGCAAAAGAAACCTATAACATCTTTGAAAAAGCCGCAGAAGCAAAATCATCACTTGTAGATTCTTCTGGAATTATTGAACCAAAGATTGCGTTTGATTTAGCAGACCGTGTTGCTAAAATGCACGACATTGACATTGCAGAACCATTAAGAAAACTACTTAAAATCCATGGAAAAGAGATCTCCGCACTAATTTTATCAAAACACATAGCTTTAGGCGAATATTCTCAACCAAACTCTACTTTAGAAGAAAGATTAGATCTTGCAGTTCGTGTAGGTCTTGCAATAGTAACAGAAGGCGTTACAATTGCGCCTTTGCAGGGAATCTCTGCAGTAAAAATCAAGAAAAACAAAGATGGTTCTGAATACCTTTCTGTCTCAATAGCTGGCCCAATGCGTTCAGCAGGAGGAACAGAATCTGCTGTTACTATGCTAATTGCTGATCATGTTAGAAAAACTGTAGAGCTTTCAAAATACCAAGCAAATTCTTTTGATGATGAAACAGGAAGATTTGTTGAAGAGCTAAGAATCTATGAAAGAGAAGCCAGCAGCTTTCAATTTCATGTTTTAGATGAAGATATTGTCAAAGTAATTTCTAATCTTCCAGTAGAGCTTGATGGAGTAGACACTGACCCATACGAAGTTGTAAACCATAAGGGAATGACCAGAATCAAAACCGATCGTGTAAGAGGCGGCGCACTACGTGTTCTAAACGACGGACTAATTGGGCGTTCCAAGAAACTTTTGAAACGAATTGAGCTTTACAATCTAGATGACTGGGAGTGGTTAAACGAACTCAAAGGAGCAGTTCAAACAGGTGATGGTGAAGAAGATGCAGCTACAAAAAGAATGAGAGAGGTAATCACTGGACGTTCAGTTTTATCAATGCCAAACAAGCTTGGGGGATTTAGATTAAGATATGGCCGTGCATGTAATACAGGATTTGCAGCTGTGGGATTTCATCCAGTAGTTGCTGAAATTTTAGATCATACAATAGCTGTTGGCACTCAAGTCAAAATCAACATTCCAAGTAAAGGAGCGACAGTATCATTTGTTGATTCAATTGAAACACCAATTGTCAGACTCAAAAATGGTGATGTAGTAAAAATCCAAGATATTCAACACGGACTTAAAATCAAAAACGAAATTGAAAAAATTCTTCATCTTGGAGATATTTTGATTTCATTTGGAGATTTTCTAGAAAACAATGCAAAATTAATTCCATCAGGATACGTAGAAGAATTTTGGATTGAAGAACTTAAAAAAATAATTAAAGAAAAAAATTTTCAGGATGAATACATTACACAATTTCTTGAAAAAATACCTACTTTTGATGAAACATTAGAAATTTCTTTAAAATTCAAAATTCCTCTACATCCAAAATATCTTTACTATTGGGACCAAATCTCAGCAGAAGAATTTAGTGAAATTTTACTACCAACCGACATTCAAGAAAAATCAATTCACTACCCAATTACATGTAAACCAATTTTAGAAAAACTTGGGGTTCCTCATAAAATGCAAAACACCAGCGTCATTCTTGAAGAAGACGAAGCGAAAATTTTCTTTAATTTACTATTTAGAGAACCAATAAAAAATAATGATTCGTATTCAATTCTAGAAAACATTTCTAAAACATCTGGAATAACTCTACGAAAAAAATTCTCAACTTCTATTGGAGTTAGAATTGGTAGACCGGAAAAAGCAGCTCCTAGACAAATGAAACCACCCGTTCATGTGCTTTTTCCAGTTGGAGAAAAAGGAGGAGCAACTCGTGATTTGTTAAAGGCATCTAATCAACCAAACTTCTATACGAAAATTTACAATAGAATTTGCAAAAAGTGTAATGAACCATCAATTGGAATTAGATGTTCAAACTGTGGTGAGAAAACATCAATAGCTCACATCTGTCCAACTTGTAGGGCTTCATTAAACTCAACATTTTGTGAAAAATGTAAAAAAAATACCTCGTCACACTCTTACCAACCATTTCCTCTAAAAAAGAAACTAATGTTAATACAAAAAAAAATTGGAATTAGAGCACAAGAGCCATTCAAAGGAGTTAAAGAATTAATTAATCAAGAAAAAATTGCAGAACCACTTTCTAAAGGATTGATAAGACAAGGTTTTGGATTAACTGTTTTCAAAGACGGAACAGTTCGCTTTGATGCAACAAATTCTCCTTTGACTCATTTTAAACCAAAATGGATTGGAACATCAATTGAAAAGCTAAAAGAGCTCGGCTATACTCATGACAAAAACGCTGAACCACTTTCTGATCCAAATCAAACTGTAGAACTTCGAATGCAAGACGTAATTGTCCCAATTCAAAGTGGGAAATATCTTGTTGATATCTGCAATTACATTGATACTGAATTAGAAAAATTTTATGGTAGAACTCCATTCTATAATGTAAAAAACATTGAAGAATTAATTGGCCATCTTATAATTGGATTAGCACCCCACACGTCTGTTGGAATAGTTGGACGAATAATTGGTTATACAAACACACATGTTTGTTTTGCAACTCCAAATTGGCATTCTGCGAAAAGACGAGATGCAGATGGTGATGCTGATTCTATAATGTTGTTAATGGACAGCCTGCTAAATTTTTCAAGACAATTCCTATCTAATAACATTGGAGGATTAATGGATGCACCACTTCTTATTCAACCACTTGTACTGCCACATGAATCACAACCACAGGCTCATAATCTTGAAGTGACAAACAATTTTCCACTCTCATTTTTTGAATCTACTCTATCAGAACAAAAAGCATCCGATGTAACATCAGTGGAAATTATAAAATCAAGACTGGAAACAAAAGAACAATTTTACGGATACAATTTCACTCATTCCACTTCTTCTCTTACTACATCAAAACCTAGAAGCGCATATTCAACTCTTGGATCTATGTTGGATAAATTAGACATGCAAATTAGAAATGCAGATCTAATTAATGCAGTTGATACAAATGAAATTATTTCAAATGTAATTTCTACTCATCTTATTCCTGACATTATGGGAAATCTCAGAGCATATGCAAGACAAAGTTTCAGATGTACAGCTTGTGGCAGAAGCTATAGACGAATGCCACTTTTGCAACACTGTGTTTGTGGTAACAAGTTGATTCAGACAATTTCAAGAGCATCAGTTGAAAAATACCTTAAACTAGCAAAACGTCTTTCAAAAAAATACAATGTGAGTAAATACCAAAAAGGACGAATCCAAAACCTGTCTGATGAAATTGATCTAGTTTTTGGAAAAAGTAAAGGTGATCAAGCTTTACTAACAGACTATGCCAGCTAAATTATCGTAACTTTACGTACTCGTAAGCACCAAGTTTTTTATCAAAACAATAATGCACTTTTTGAAAGTCTTTTCTAAATGATTCTATTTTTGGTAGAATTATCTTTGGATCTTTTTTATCAATCACTACTTGCTTGATAAACGATGCAATTTCTTTCATCTCAGATTTTTTCATTCCAAGTCTTGTAATTTCCGAGACGCCTAATCTAATTCCTCCAGGATGGAAGTAATTTCGACCAGCTTTGATATCTCCTGGAATGAGTTGTCTGTTTACAATTATGTTGGCCCTTTCTAAATCTGCTTCAACTTTTCCACCATCAGAATAATCTAAAACATTTACAGCTATTTGATGAGATTTTGTAAAACCTCTTTTTTCTCCAAGTACCTTGAAGCCAAAATCATTAAGATATTCTCCAAATGCTTTTGCATTTTTGATAACATCTTTTGCATAATCTTTTCCAAACTCTAATACCTCTGCAAAAGTTATTGCCTTTGCAGCCATATGATGAATGTGATGGCTACTTGTAAGTCCCGGAAAGATTGCTTTCTTGATGACCTCTGCATGTTTTTCAGAACCTAACACAAGTCCTCCTTGTGGACCAAACAATGTTTTGTGGGTACTCATTGTCATAGTATCTGTTCCTTCTCTTATTGGATCTTGGAATTGCCCACCAGCAATTAATCCAGCGACATGAGCTGCATCATAATTGATGTGCATTCCATGATTTTTTAGAAAACTTGCTAGCTCTTTTACAGGATGTGGGAACAAGAATAATGAACCACCAAACATAGCAATTTTTGGTAAACGCCCTGCTTTCTTTAGCTCTTCAACTTTCTTCTTTGTTTTATCTACATCAATTGTCATTTCTTCAGCATCAAATGGATAGAACTCAATCTCTAATCCATGTACAAGACCTGCAGTCCCAGAATGTTCCTTTTTTCCATGAGAAATATGTCCTCCTGCAGGAATAGATGGAGCAAGCATAATGTCTCCAGGATTAGAAAATGCTGAATAGATGGCAAGATTGGCTATAACTCCAGAAATTGGTCTTACATCTGCAAACTCTGCTTTGAATAATTTTTTTGCAAGCCTCATGCATTCAAACTCTACATCATCAATGTACACACAACCAGCATAGACTCGCTCACCAGGCCAACCCTCTGCGTAACGATTTCCAAAGTCAGAAATTATTGCCTCACGAACAGCGGGACTAGGAACGTTCTCACTAGCGATCAACGGAATTAAATTTTCAAACCACTCGTTATGGTCTTTTAGTTTTGAAAAAACACTATCGTAAGATTTTCTGTTTGAGGACTTGGTCATATGCTCAGCCAATTTATTTTCCCAATTTAAAAACACCGATTAGACAAACTAGAAATGAATTAAATCCTAATTTTAAACAAGATATAATAAGGGAAATCTAAAAATTTTGAATTATGAGTATTCAAGCAGCTAGTAAAGGAACCATGCCGGTTGTATTGTTAAAAGAAGGTACTTCTGAAACTAAAGGAAACGAGGCTCAGAAAAACAACATTCAAGCTGCAAAAATTATTGCAGAAATAGTTCGTACAAGTCTTGGTCCAAGAGGAATGGATAAAATGCTTGTTGATTCTTTAGGTGATGTAACCATAACAAATGATGGTGCTACAATTCTCAAAGAGATTGATGTACAACATCCAGCTGCTAAAATGCTTGTTGAAATCGCAAAGACCACTGATAATGAAGTAGGCGATGGAACAACCTCTGTCGTAATTTTAGCTGGATCGTTGTTAGAACACGCTGAATCTTTGCTCAATCAAAATGTTCACCCTACAATTATTGTTGATGGTTACAGAAAAGCAGCAAAAAAAGCAAAACAATTCCTTCAAGACATTGCTGACAAAACTTCTGGAAATGACAGAGCAACACTCCTAAAGATAGCCAAAACCTCAATGCAAACAAAACTTGTTCGTAAAGATTCTTCTGAAATAGCAGAATTAGTTGTAAAAGCTGTTTTAGCTGTTGCACAAAAAGAGGGAGAAAATTTCATAGTTGATGATGATGATATTAAAGTTGAAAAGAAAGCCGGCGGTTCAATTATTGATTCTAATATTGTTCAAGGAATTGTTCTAGATAAAGAAGTTGTTCATGGTGGAATGCCAAAAAATATTGTTGATGCAAAAATTGCTTTGATAAACACCGCACTTGAAATTAGTAAAACAGAAACTGATGCTAAAATCAGCATCGAAAATCCACAGCAACTGAAATCATTTCTAGACGAAGAAAACAGAATGCTAAAAGCAATGGTCGATAAAGTAATTGGTTCTGGCGCAAACGTTGTTCTTTGTCAAAAAGGTGTTGATGATATGGCACAACATTATCTTGCAAAAGCTGGAGTTTTAGTAGTTAGAAGAATCAAAGAAAGTGATCTAACAAAGTTAGCAAAAGCAACAGGTGCTAGAATTGTAACAAACCTTGATGATTTATTTGAAAAAGATTTGGGTTCTGCAGCACTTGTTGAAGAAAGAAAAATTGAAGAAGATAGATGGGTATTCATTGAAGGTTGTAAACATCCAAAATCCGTAACTCTGCTGCTAAGAGGTGGTTCTCAAAGAGTGGTTGATGAAGTTGAAAGATCTGTTCATGACGCTATTATGGTCGTAAAAGACGTGATGGAGACTCCATCAATTGTTGCTGGTGGAGGTGCACCTGAAACTTATGCTGCTGCCAAAGTAAGAAGTTGGTCAAAATCACTTGAAGGCCGTGAACAACTAGCAGCCGAAAAATTTGCTGACGCTTTAGAATCAATCCCATTAGCATTAGCAGAAAACGCTGGGATGGATCCAATTGATACACTTACTTCTTTGCGTTCAAGACAACTCAAAGGTGAAAAATGGACAGGTATTGACGTAATGAAAACTAGAATTGCAAACATGAAATCAAGTGACATCATTGAACCATTAGCAGTAAAATACCAAATTGTTTCTGCTGCATCAGAAGCTGCTTGCATGATTCTTAGAATAGATGATGTTATTGCAACCGCAAAATCTTCTGCTCCACCAAGTGGTGGAGAAGGTGGAATGCCACCTGGAATGGGTGGTATGGGAGGAATGCCCGGAATGGGCGGCGGCATGCCAGATATGGGCGGCATGATGTAAATTTTCATGCAGTTTAGAAATTCTTCAAAAGTTTATTTGATTACCATTTTTACGTGATTTAATGAGTAAACTTAACACCAAAGTAATCACTGGTGTAAAGTACATCTACCTAGTTGTCTTTTTTGCATTACTTGCAGGTTTTTTCCATCCAATTATCACTGACACAAGTTTTGATAATGTAATTACTGGAACACTAGTTTTGTTCATTGGTCTTGCTGGAGGAGTTTTAGTATACAAAGCTGCAACCTCTGAAAGTAAAAGAGGAATTTTTTTCGGTGGAGGATTTGGGCTAATAGCTATTTCTCTTTATTTCATATTTCAGATGACTGGAAGATTCTAGTTAGACGTCAAAATATAGATAAAATTCGTGAGGATGAGGCCTAATAGAAATCTCTCTCTGATCTTTTCTCTCTAACTCTATTATTTTATCAATTACACTATTTGCAAATATTGGATTAAGGAATTTTCTATCACTTTGAAGCTCATCAAGTGCGTCACCTAAACTAGCTGGTAAAACCTCAATTCCTCTTTTTGCTCGTTCAACTCTACTCATCTTGTAAATGTCTTCACGTACTTCATCACCAGGATCCGTTTTCTTTTTAATTCCATCAAGACCAGCTGCTTGAACGGCCGAAAAAACCAAATATGGATTTGAAGAAGGATCAGGGGCTCTAAACTCTAAACGTTTTAGATATGCATAATCTGGTCCCTTGAAGTGTAATGGTACTCTAACAATTGCAGATCTGTTACTTCCACTCCATGCAATATACACTGGAGCTTCATAACCCGGTACAAGTCTATGGTAAGAGTTTGTTGTTGGATTTGTTATTGCAGATAATGCTTTTGCATGATTAAGTATACCACCACAATAGTATCTACCAATCTGACTAAGCTCCGTAGAATCATTCTCATCATAGAACATATTCTTCTTTTCTTTCCACAAACTTACGTTTGTATGCATTCCAGAACCAGAATCCATAGAGATTGGTTTTGGCATTAGTGTAGCAACTTTATGAAACTTTTTTGCAATGTTTCGAATCACAAATTTGTATGATTGAGTAGCATCAGCCGCATTTGTAAGATTATCAAATCTAATGTCTATTTCACATTGACCAGCAGTCGCAACCTCGTGATGATGGTTATCACACAATACCCCAAAATTCGAATTCAAAACATCTACACATTCATTTCTAAATGGAGTTAGAGTATCAGATGGCGTACTAGGATAGTAGCCCTCTTGAAGACCCATTGGATAGCCAGTTCCTTCTTGACTCCAAGGCGCTTCTTCTGATTCAATAGAATACGATTGTCCTTTGTATGGAGTTAAAACATCCCAATGAATTTTATCAAACACAAAAAATTCAACCTCAGGACCCCAAAAAGAATTATCAAATCCTTGATCTTTTAGATACTTTTCTGCTTTTTGTGCAATTGCTCTAGGGTCTCTTTCTAATCTACCACGACCCATTCCCAAATAAACATCACACAACAATCTTGCAGTTTTACTTTCCTCTAACCATGGAATTATTGCATAGGTATTTGGATCTGGTTTTAGAATAAGATCAGAATCATCAATACTTGTAAAACCAACAATTGAAGAACCATCAAGTTTTGGCAAGCCATCTCTCATTTGTTCTGGAGTAAATGTATCTGTAGAAATAGTTGTGTGATGGAATCTACCAGTTAAGCCTGTGAATTGTAAATCAATGAATCTGATTCCTTCATGCTGAATTTTTGAGAAAACCTCGTCCTGAGAATATGTTATTTGGATTGGTTTTCCATGACTAACTTTATACGGCAATTTTATACCTAAAGCTAAAACAAATACATCCATCATTTAAGGATTAGGTAAGAAATGTCGGGATCAAAAGAAATGGACATCAACTCATTGTATCTAATAGTTTTACGAGAAACTGAAAATGAATCCATTCAGGAAATTGACACAAGCCTCTACACTTTGGTTTCAGATTTTATCGGCAAGCTAAAGAGAGAAGAATACGATAACATTGAAGCTAAAATTAAAGATGAGCTAGTAAACATTACAACAAACCTTATCACTCTTTTGCTAAATATTCGACTTTCCAAGGTAAAAAATTTAGAAAGATTAGATTTTGCAAATCTGCTTGATGAGGAAAAATTTGTCCTTGATGGGGAAGAAGAATTCAGAGAAAGAACAGAAATGATTCTCTCAGCCACACTTAATGGAAGAACCAGGGTTTTAGAAACGATTTCTCAAAAAAACAAAACAAAATCACTAGTAGTCCGATTTCTAAAGGAGGTGGATCAAATTGTTGGCGCTGACCTTGAAAAATATGGTCCTTTCAAATCAGAAGACGTTGCTACACTTCCATATGATAATGCTCAAGCACTAATTGCTAAAAAAATTGCAATGAAGGTTCGATTGGAAGACTAGAAATTATACCATATACAACAAATACAAAATGTCACACCTCGATATAGATGTCATTGATTTTCTTTTACTTACAATCTATCCAGTAGCAGCACTATTCGTTATTGAAATGATTGCCAGAGCGATAAAAATTCCCTCATGGATAAAATTATCAATTCAAGCAGTAGCAATGATCGGATTTGGTATAGCATATGTTACAGCAATAACTGCTCATTGGTTAACATCAATTGTTTTGTTTGCACTAGCTATGACACTGTTCTATCAAGCAAGAAGAACAAAAATTGATCCGAAAAAGGCAATGTATTAGCGTTTAAATTTACTAAACAACTTTTTGAAAAAACCAGGACCATTTATTCCACCATCACGAATAACTTTCCCTTGACCAAACTTGCGTGCCCTGATAGATGTTAATTTAACACATCTATGATTCTCTGGAAGCCTATGTTCTGCACAAAAAGGGTCTTTACAGTAATTGCACTGAAAAGGCAAGTCAGTCATGTCTCCACAATAAGCACACTTTTCTGGCTTCACAAAACTCTTACATTTTTTTCATTTAATAAATCAGCTCTAAAAAATTCTTGAGATCACCTAACTAAACATATTTACTCTGTCTTTTGTGATTTCGATTTATCAAATGATTAAAGACAAAGTTGCAATTGTCACTGGCGCAAGTAGTGGAATTGGTTATGCTACTGCTTTAGCTCTATCAAAAGCTGGTGCAAAAGTTGCCATTGGTGCTAGAAGAACTGACAAGCTAGCAAAGCTTGAAGAGGAAATAAAACAAAACGGCGGAGAAGTATTTTCACAAAAACTAGATGTTACAAAAAAATCTGAATGCGATTCCTTTGTTAACGCAGTCCTAAAAAAATGGAACTCTGTTGACATTCTAGTTAATAATGCAGGCCTAATGCCTCTAAGTTTCATAAAAAATCTCAAAGTAGATGAATGGGATCAAATGATTGATGTTAACATTAAAGGCGTTTTGTATTGTATCGCTGCTGTAATTACACACATGAAGGAGAAAAAATCAGGTCATATTGTAAATATCTCATCTGTTGCTGGAAGAATCGTTTTCCCTTCAGGAAGCGTATATTGTGCAACAAAACATGCCGTTACAGCATTAAGTGAAGGATTGCGTCAGGAATTTAGTACAAGGACAAACATTAGAGTAACCTGTATAGAACCAGGTGTGGTTTCAACGGAACTTACAAACACAATTACCGATGAATCGTTGCAAAGCTTTGTAGAAAATTCAAAGAAAATACAGTCATTGCATGCAGATGATATTGCAAACGCAATTTTGTATGCAGTGGAATCACCAAGCCATGTTAATGTTAATGAAATACTTGTAAGACCTACAACTCAAGAACGATAATTATTTTTTACGTTCTTTTTCTTTTGTCATATGATCTAACAGAGCTCTAATCTCTGGCTGAAGATCTTCTGCATTGTTTGTCATGTCTAATTTTTCTGAAAGTTTTTGTTTGAAATCATCATCCCCTAACTCTACTTTGCGTTTTTGAATACAATCTAAATGATCTTCATTGGTTGCAGAAATCTTATGGCAAATAGAACAGATCTTCATCACTTTTACTTTTAATACGACGATTTAATAATTTCACGCATTTTTTCAGTCGTATGGGGCCGTCGTCTAGCTTGGTATGATGCTAGCCTGGGGTGCTAGTGGTCGTGAGTTCAAATCTCACCGGCCCCACCATTTGTTCGTGCTTTCATATAACTTACTG
>JADFGC010000041.1:0-10924 GCA_022567895.1 Nitrososphaerota archaeon | reverse complement strand
ATCCTGGTTTGGATAAATTCCAATTCCATCAACAACATCTCCACCAAGAATCACAAATCTTACTTTTCTTGCAATTGGATCAGGACTTGATAGCCAAGAAATAAAATCTTCAAATTCTTTTTTCATGAAATATTTACTGCCTACATGAAGGTCTGACAAAAACACCGCATAGGCCTCCGTCTCTGATCTGTTTGAAAAATGATCAGGAACATCAGGGACAATCACATCTCTTGTGATAAAACCCCCATTTTTTCCCATCCTCACCTTGAGCATGACAAACTGATCTACGAGTAACTGATTTGCTGTTTTTTGTAAATTCTTATCAAAAACAATGGTTTCAAGCGAGCCTGAAGCATCATCTATTAGTAATTTGGTCACATTTCTCTCAGAATTTCTTTCTGAAACCAAACCACAGACATACATATCATTATTTGATTTTGCAGCAATTATGGAGGCAATCGACTTTAACATTTTAGCTTCTGGACGATTCGAAACAATTCTTTTCAGTTTTGAAAATCGATTTGAAAACAACGCATTAAAACCAGAAACACCTTCTGCAGAAGTAATTTTTGATGACGGATCAAATAACACTCTATGTTCATTTTCTATACTTTGATCCTCTTTAATTCCCAAAACAATTTCTAAATCATCCTGATCAATTAGGAATCGTTTTTGTCTAGTTTTTTCTCTAACGATTTCTTTTATGATGCGTTTAAGCTCTTTGGCATCAATGTCTTCTAGAATTTTTAATGCGTTAGGATGAATTTGAAACCCTTTGTTTAATGCATAATTTAACGCATAAGAAACATCTTTTTTCAATATCAACAAATATTGAGAGTTTTAATTAAATCTGCGCACAGATCAAACCAACACCCTCAAATACAATTCTCAAAGAAAAACCTCGTGCTAAGTAGAAAACGAATAGGAATCTTCTTTATTTTTATGGGATTGTTCACTCTTTCATTTTGGATCGGTTCAATGAGCGAACCAACTGAGGAAGAAGCTCAAGCGTTTATGGAAGAATTTGAAGAATTAATTGATGATATTGATGCGTTTGGAATTTTTTCACACAACACTTTGCTTTCATTAATAATGTTTATTCCTGGCTTTGGAGTTGGGTGGGGATTATTTTCAGCTTGGTCTACTGGATTTGGATTTGCGGCAATTGCATTAACGACTCCAGAATTCGCGCAACTCACATCAGGCAATCCTCTTTTCTCTCTTGTAATACTCTATGCTACACCATTTGGATTAATGGAACTTGTTGCATATTCTATTGCTACATCAAGAAGCTATATCCTGATTTGGATGATAATTAAAAAAATTGATCTGAGAACAGCTATTCGTGGAACTGGAATTGAAATTGGAATCTTAGTAGGTCTTTTACTTATTGGTGGAATCATAGAAGACGCTATGATAAAAATGGCTGAAGAACAAGGCTTTGATTTTGGATAATCAGCACGGAATTGCGTAACCAGTCTAAAATTATTTAGTAGCAAATTATAAACCAGAAATAGGTAAAAACTACAGCATGAGCTTAGCCGTAGTCATTCCACTAATGATTATTGGAATGGTAACTTTAGGTCTAACCTTTAGTGATGCAAATGCAGAACTTGACACAAACAATGCTTTCATTTTGGAAGGTTCTGGTTTTGCAGTTACTGAAGAATCAATAAAAACTTCTGAAATTGATTTTGCAATTTCTACTGGAACTCAACAAGGCAGTACAATAAGGATGTTAATTGAAGATGGTTTTGTAACTCTAAATGATGATGAATTTCTTTTATTTGATCTTGAAGCTTCTGGATTACGAGAAGGTCGTTACATCAGAATATCTGGAATAGCTGAAGACTCTTTTGGTGAAGAAGCAGCCATTAGACTTTTTGGAAGACTAGTTGAAAACAGTGCACAAGGATCAATCTATGGTTTTACTGGAAGCTTGACCCATGATGATATAAAATACAAAGTGATCTATACAACCAGCTTAACTGGCTTGACAAATATTTCAACAACTACAGAAACTGAAACACAAGAAGAAGGCGAGCTAGTTGTCTATATTCAGCGTGGCTCCTCTAATCAAGGACTTGCATCTAACTACATAGAAGCCGGTGAAATTAGACAAGAAAAAATTATAGCTACAGGTTCAAGTGGACTAGGTGCAAACTACTTTTCTCCTGACAGAGTTTCAATAAAACCAGGAACATCTGTTACTTTCTTTAATGGTGACGATGTTGCACATAGAATTGTTAGTGGAACAGGACTTGGCTCAAACAGTCGAATTCAAGGAACAATGATTATTTGTGAAACACCTGCAGAAAAACTCGCAGAAGGTGTTTCACATAAATCCACTGGTTGTGCATTCACTTTTGATGGAAGAATTGATAGTGGCATAATTGAGCCAGGTAAATCATGGACTGGCTCTTTTGATGATGCTGGATTTTACAGAATAATTGATCCTGATTACCCATGGATGAGCATTGTAGTTTACTCATTTCCTGATACTAGTTCTGAAGTAATCAGAAGAGTTGGAACAAATCAAGCAGGCAACTAATCTTTAAAACCAATATAAGATTCTAATTTTGACTGATTAAACACCATTACTGATAAATCTGAAAATTCTTTTCCTTCCAAATCTGAAACTACACCTTCAAAACAAGTCTCATTTTCTGTTGTAAGTGATTCAAAAACGTGTACCTTCATTTTTGAAGTTTCAAAGCCATTTTTTTTCAAATACAATGCAATTTCTGAAGGCATGAAATGTTTTTCAGGTGCGCTTGGCCATGGACGAGGAACCAACACCACACTAAATCCATCAATTAGTGCTTTTTGCAATTCAAGTTTTTTTTCTTCAATTGAAGTCGAAATGTGCATTGTAATTACTTTGGATTTATCTAAAGGAACTTTAGCTTTTGATGCAGCTACTTGGATCGAGCTAATGCCGGGAATGATTTCTACATCACCAAAAATTTCAATTAATCTATCAACAACTTCAGATTCTGAAAAACTAACATCACCAGTAAATGGGACAACCAAAGTTTTTTCACCTAATTTTTTTTTAACACTTTGATAAGCATCTTCTTGGTTTTTCATTGTAATCTCATGAATCTCTTTTCCTGAAATCAACTCTTCAATTGTTTTTAGTGTATACTTGTATCCAATAACAACATCACAATTTTGAATTATTTCTTTAACGTGTTTTGTTACATATTTTGGAGAGCCAGGGCCAACCCCAACTGCATATACTTTCAATTTACGGAATTAATTTTTGATGGTCTTTAATATATTGAACAAATGGTCCCCAATCAACCCTCAAGTATTTTAGAGGATCTTTTGAAGGATACTTTACCCAACCTTGAACTACTGAAAACTGAAATTTTTCTTTTTGGCCAATTTTTGTGTATTCAATATTTAATGCACTTCCCCAAACCTCTTCTTTATGTCCAATTTTTGTAATATCATCAAATGAAATCTCTGTATTTTTTTCATTTTCTAAATCTATTTTCAAATTTTTTTCTGAATATCCATCTTGCATAGTCATAATATTTTTTGATTTATCTTTTAACAAATCAACAATCTGTCGTTCTACTATTGCTTGCCACCACTTCTTTTTTGCTTCAGTTTTCTGAATAAACATCAAATGTCTGTCAGTAAGAATTAACATTCCTTCACGTCCACCAATTGACAAAAACTTTTTTGATTCTCGCCAAACTGATACAATGTGTGCCAGTATGCGTTCATCGGAATCCATATTTTGAAAATTTTAGTTACGTGTTAAAAACTAATGCGTGTTATTGGCTTTTATGTGAGGCCAAATGGCAAAAACCATGAAAAGTCTATTTTTGATATTTATTTTTGGCTTTTTACTTCTTAATGTTACAAACCATTCATTTGCGCAAAGTGAACAGGTTGTCGTCTTAGAAACCACATCAGGAAATATTGTAATTGAATTCTTTCCAGAAGATGCTCCAAAAACTGTAGACAACTTTCTAAATTTAGCTGAAAGTGGATTTTATGATGGTATAATCTTTCACAGAATTATCAAAGACTTTATGATTCAAGGCGGTGATCCACTCTCAAAAGATCCTGAATTAAAAAGCCAATGGGGTACTGGTGATGCAGGACAAAACATTGAAGCTGAATTTAACACAATCAAACACAACAGAGGAATTGTTTCAATGGCACGATCAGCTCATCCAGACAGTGCAAGCTCACAATTTTTTATTGTTCACGGTGATTCAAACTTTTTAGATGAACAATATACTGTGTTTGGAAGAATTGTAACGCAAGAAAGTTTTGATACACTTGATAAAATCGCATCATTAGAAACAGGAGCTAGAGATGTTCCAATTGATCCAGAACAAGCTAAAATTTTAACAGCCAAAGTTGTGCAAAGGTCAGAAATTTCTGATTTGTTAGAACTTGGTGAACCCGAACGAGTCTTATCATCAACAATTCAATCAACTGAAACAGAATCAGAATTTGTGCCATACGTCAATAATAGACTTGGAATATCACTTCTTGCACCAACTGGATGGATAGTACAAGAACCACAAAAAACTTCACCAGATGTTCCTGACGTTGTATTTATTGGTCCAAAAGCTGGAGAAACGAATCCAGTAATTTCTATTGGCATAATGTCAACAGAGGGAAGAACATTACAACAAGTTATAGACGAAAGAAGGGTTGTCATTCAACCGGTAATTGATGAAGGTAATCTTGAAATTCTTTCTGACGAGGTGACTATTGTTAATGGCAAAGAAGCCTGGGTTGTACAGGCTCTTGGAGTATCTCCAAGCGGTCCAAACTTAATTAAAATAAAATTTGCTGAAGTAATGATTCATACTTATGAAAAAATTTACATAATTACTTACACGAACGATGAAGAAGATTTTGAAACCCATAAAGTAAACTATGAAAAGGCAATAGATTCATTTTCAATACTAGGTGATGGTACTCAACCACTCAGTATAGCATCTGAAGATAAAATATCTCAGGAAGAAGGTGGAGGTTGTCTAATTGCAACTGCAACATTTGGCTCTGAACTGGCACCACAAGTACAACAACTTAGAGAATTACGTGATGAAACTGTACTACAAACAGAATCTGGAACTGCATTTATGAAGCAATTTAACCAATTTTACTATTCATTTTCTCCTACTATAGCTGATTTGGAACGAGAAAATCCAGTATTCAAAGAAGCTGTTAAAGTTACAATAACTCCATTGCTTACAACACTTTCAATTCTAAACCATGTTGATATTGATTCAGAACAAGAGATGCTAGGTTATGGAATTGGAATTATTCTAATGAATATTGGAATGTATTTTGTTGCACCAGCAGTTGTAATCCATAGATTAAGAAAATAAACTACCCTCAAACCAATGATCAGAAATTTAAATGGTAAAACCATTGTATAGTGTATGGCAACCGAATCTCTAACTAAAGATGAACTACTCTCCTATATTGAAAATGAAGCAAAAATTAGAATTGATACTCTTGTAGAGGGTTCAATTGAAACTGCAGAAGAGGTTCACGCTGGAATAAAAAGAGAAGATGGCACTTCATCATTTTTAGAAACTCATATTTGGCCAGTAACACTTGATGTGATAAAGCATTACCAATCAACACACAAACTATTAACTACTCTACAAATTTCATCTGCAATTTTACATGATGTTATGGAGGACAATGATAGAATCTTAGATCTATATGCATCAAAGGCATATGGTTTTGATGCGTATTTTAAACACAGATTTGGTGATTATGTATACAACATCGCAATGACGTTGAAAACAAAACCACTCGAAAATTTTTCAGGATCTAATGAAGAAGAACAAAAACATGAACGATTCATTGAATATTGTCAGGAGCTTGTAAAATCAGAATATGATGTTAAAACCATAAAACTAGCAGACAGACTAAACAACATGAAATTTATTTCTAAAATACCAGATCATGAAAAAATAAAACGTTATCTTAGGGAAGCAGAAGACTTTTACCTTGCATATCCAATCATTCCTCCACAAATGGATAGCGTTTACAAAGAGATTAGAAATGCATATGATGAATTGAAAAGCGTTAGAGTTGCTGCAACCTAACCATACTGATAGTGAATTCCTTTTTCACCACGTGGATGCTTCCAATCAGTCTCTTGTGAACAGGTTCCACAATCAACACAACCCTCATGCTGAATCAAAACATTTCCGTTTTCTTCACTATAGCACTTTGTTGGGCACAAAGTTACCATTTTCTTCATAAATTCACTAGTTGGTTTTAGAACCTTGATGTGAGCGATATGATCATCATTGTAAGTAAGCTTTGCAACTCTATCATCAAGTGATGGTATTGATGGCGTGTAACTCGCTTTCATGGTCTCACCTAATCTTTCTGCAAGCTCAATTGGAACCTTAACGAAGGTTTCCTCTGATTCTAATATAGGAAGCAACCTATCGTATCCTAGAATATTTGCAAACTTTACGGCAATACTTCTTAATTTTCCACTTGACATTAATTTTAAGACTGTACCATATTTTGCACTGATGATATCTTTTGGAATATCTTTTGCAGCATCAAGGAAAATTTTCAAATAGTCTGCATCAATTTGTTTCATGTCAGTAGTGTATGGACTTTCATTAATTGACTTTGTATAATATTCTCCAAGATAATCATTTGAGAAATTGTTTTTGTCGATTGCTCGTGATATTGCGTCTGAAGCTCTTACTGCATCATCAATTCCTACGTTTAGACCTTCGATTCTAGGACCAATGAAAATTCCTCTTCCAGCTGCATCACCAACAAAAAGGACATTCTTAAAGTAAGGCTTTTTCATCATACCGCGTTTTCCATCAGGAACTAACTTTGCACCATATTCAACCTCAACATAATCAGTTCCAAAAGTTACACCGTACTTTTCTTGAATTTGTTGATTAATAGAATCAAGTTTAGCCTTGATGTCGTCAGCAGTTTTGTATTTTCCACTATTGATTAGATTATCTTTTCCTGCTTTTGATAGATAAGCATCTCTTATTTCATACCAAGTTTTGATTAACTTTGCAACTGCAAACTTTATTCGAAACTGTTCTTCTTGTGGAAGATTTTTGTCAATTTTTGGTTTTATTGGGACTTGATCTTTAACTAATTCACTAACAAATGGATTTTTTAATAATGCATCAATTGATTCGTGAGGATATGTTGGTTTTTCTAATAATGAACTAAAATGGTAAACTGCACCTAACGACAAAGTGTTTCGGTTTGTGTAAAGAAATCCACCACCAATATGATTTAGATTTACATCTCCAGCAAAGAGATGAGCTACTCCTTCATCAGAATCAATACCAAATCTTTCGTTGATTATTTCCTCTGGTAGTTTAATTATGACTTTAACTCCTTGAAACAATTGAGGTGTAGAAAACTTTTGTCTGGCACCTGTCATTTCAGCAATTTCTGAATTTACTCCATCAGCTGCAATAACTGCCATTACTTCAAACTCTTCTAATTCATCAGCTTGAACTATTGTTGTTCCCTTTCGTTCATCCCAAAATATGGAACTGACGTGTACTCCAGGAACAATTCCCCCACCATTTTTTTCTGCTGCATCTAGCGCTTCTTTTGCAAACCATGAATTTAGTTTGTTCATCAAAACGGAATAACCAAAATTTGCTTGATATTCATGAGCTGCAGTTAGATCCATTGTGTAAACTTTATCTTTTGAAGTTGAATGCAAAAGATACTTTGTAATTTTTCTTTCATAAGGTGCTTCTTCTAGAAAATTCTCGTAAAGATCTTCAACGTTGTTTACTTGGCCTTTCTTTGGTTTCTTTGAATACAAAATTCCACCAGAAAGATTTTTTGCTCCAACAGATGATCCTGCCTCTAAAAGAATTGCTTGTTTTCCTAGCTTTGAAAGTCTTTTCAGAGCTGCTAATCCTGCTGAACCTCCACCAACAATTGCTACATCATATCGTTCCAAATTTTCTTACGCCTCTACAACTAACATTTGTTTTTTGATCTCTTCAATTAACAATGGAATTACATCTTCCATCCTACCCTTAATGAAAACATCACACTCATCTTTTATGGGAGCTTCCTCATCTGGGTTAATTGCCACAACAAATCCGGAATCCTTCATTCCCCAGACGTGTTGCATTGCTCCACTAACTCCAGCGGCAATATACAATAAAGGACTTGTTTTGTGACCACTAGTTCCAATCACTCTATCTGGAATCATGTACTTTGAATCTAATGCCGAACTAACTACATACGGCTTTTTTGATATTGGCAAAGTCACACCAATTTCTGCATTCAACTCTTTTGCTAATTGTTCTACAAGCTTGACGTTTTGTTCTGGATCATCCTTAATTCCTCGACCAAAACTTACAATTGTTCTTGGAGTATCAAAATCAACCTCACTTTCAATTATTTTACGACTAAGAACCTTTACTTTGAGATCTTGCTCATCGATTGTTGGAACAAATTCGATTACCTTTCCTTGTCTTGATGAATCTGGTTTTATTGGTTCAAAGACACCTGGAATCATACTACATCCTTGTGGATGATAATCTCGCTTGTACGCCGGATTACGATTATCAAGACAAAGAATTGTAGTCCACAAAAATCCTGAAAAGTCTGGCCTGTACATTTCTAAAGTTTTTGCAAAAGTTTCTTTTTTGCCAGCAGTTTTGTGCTGATGCGACATTTCAATATCCTCAATTACAAGCTTATTGATGTCTGAAGCTAATCCTGACTCTAATTCTGCGAGAACCGTTGATGAAAGATGTCTGCCAATACTATCTGCTGCAAAAAACATGTATCTTGGCCGTTTTATCTCGCTTGCATATTCTGGTTCCACTTCAGCTAAAGTTTTGATGTCTTGAGCAATTTGACTAATTACTTTGGTGTAAATTGTGTTTCTTACATCCTTCAGCTCAGGACTATCAGAAAAGATTACAGCATCAGCACCATATTCAATTAATTGTTTAGAAATATTCTTGATGTTATGTCCTAGAACTACTGCAACAACTTTTTCTTTTGTGGAATATTTTTTATTAAAATCATCTAAAAGACGTCTTGCTTCTCCAAGCATTTCAAGGCTTACTGGTAGAAACTTTTCATCTTCAAGTTCAATTATAACATACAAGTGTCGATAATTTTCTACCATTATTTAATCACCATTGCAGATAATGCTTCTTTCATTCTTCCAACAACTTTTTGTAACTGTGCAGGATCTGAACCATCAATAATTTCAGCTTGTCTTGTGGCTGTCGATTTTGGAATTCGTTCAACCTTGTACACAATTGTTGGAGAGCCTGGAAGTCCAACCAGCGTTTCATCAACTCCTAATTCTTTTCCGTTGAAAACTTTGAGATATTCTTTGTAGTTTTTTGCTTTCTTTGTTGCAGCCTTTTGATATTTTTGGAATGCTAATCTTTGAGAAACTGTATTAAACTTTGATTTGAAAGCAGGATCAATAGATATGAAAACTGGAAGTGGCGCTTCAATCTCTTCAATAACATCAGGAGTTCCTTGCAAACTAACCATTCGTTTTGCGCGAATTGTCCTAGTCTCTAAATCTAATTCATAACTAATTACATTGCCAAGAAATGTAAATCCAAGCTTCCAAGCAGTTTGTGGACCTGTTTGTCCGGTTTCACCATCAGATGCTCTGTGTCCTGCAAAAACAATGTCCATCTTTCCTTGCATTTTCTCAATGCCAGTCTTGAGAACCTCAGCAGTTCCCAAAGTATCTGCTCCTGCAAAAAGTCTGTCGCTATACAGATGAAGCTCATCAGCATCTGAGATCTGTTGAGCTTGTTGAAGTGCAAGATCAGCAATTGGTGGTCCCATGGTTCCAATTGAAATTTTTGCATCATGCATCACTTTAGCGTAAAATGCAGCTTGAGCTGCAATTGCGCTATGTGGACCTAAGGTGTTTTTTGTTTCGGTTCTGTTTAGAGTACCATCAGGATTATAGCTTACATTGCCCTCTGAAAAGTCGGGCTCTAGCTTGATTATTACGGCAACGTTCAGTCCCATATTTTGACTGCCTTTGGGGGGGAAATTTAAACCTAAGTCATATTTTCAAGCTATTTTTTGGTAAACAAATACAGCTCGCTCTTACAACTAAATAGTTGGAAATAGTTGGAACTGATTGGTTTTATTGTTTGAGCTTTATGAGAGGCCTTTCTTCAGATTTTTTTTGCATTGCTTGCATGAATGAATTGAAATCTTTTTCTTCGAAAAGCTGCCATCTAAACTTGTAAACATCCAAGTCGTATGAGCGATAGTCTTCTATTATATCACCAAACCAAGTGCGGTATAGATCAGCTTCCATGTTAGCTTGATGTGTATCATTGAAAAATTTCAATTCTATCCAATCAATACCGCCATCTGATCTTGCAGAAAAGTCGCAAAACGGTGCGTCTTTGAGATATTGTTTCATATCATCTAGTCGTTGTACAAAGTTTTTTGGAGAAGATAGTTTTACTGTGATAAGTCTTGGAACGCCCATGTTGACCTTTTTCATGTCAACCATAGCAGTGTAACCTGTGATGATCCTTTCCTTTTCTAATCTGGCAATTCGCTTTCCCAAACCTCTCTCAGAAATACGAATTCCTTCCTCTCCAAGCTTTTTTACCATAATTCTATTTGATTGCCTTCCATCTGCAATGAGCATGTTCAGAATTTTACGGTCAAGCTCATCAACCATGAATCATGATTCAATATGAGACAAAATGCGGGAATGTTCAAAAGATGAACTATTCTGGTGAAATAGTTTAGCTTCTGAACTAGAATGGAGCGAAAAGTCAGGTCCGTTTCAAATACTTGTTTGCATTCCAATATTTTGAAAAGACATGACACAACAAGTCCAAAACACAACAAAGTCTAGTATACTAAAATACAAGACTGTAATCGCACTGGTAATATT
>JADFGC010000040.1:0-10969 GCA_022567895.1 Nitrososphaerota archaeon | reverse complement strand
AAGAGACTTCCTGAAATTAAGAAAGCAATTCGGGATAATCTCTGAAAATTCTTAATTCATAGTTTGACTTATGATCATAATATGGATAACATAGAAATCGCATATATTGAAAACGTATCTCAAAAACCAGAAAGATGTTACAATTGTGGTAGTTATGATCTTAATTTTGATGCAGTAATAGCTATATCGGCTAATTCTAAAAAAGATATACCAATAAAAGACGTGGGAACAGCTTACTGCGCAAATTGTAAGTCTCTTATGATTCATCCTGAAAATTCTTAATTCTTAGATTTTGATAATTCCTTCTTTAATCTCTAGGCGTGAAAATGGGTTAATGGGGTTAAGATTTCTTACGTAATATACCTACTATGATTTTTTAGGTTTTTTTGAAATTTTTTCAAAAAATAATTCTTAAGGTTGTAACAAATCAATTGCAGCTATCCAAATACTAATTCCACCAATTATTACTCCAGCAGCACCAACAATTATTGCTAAAATAAAAAAATTCTTTTTCTTTTTCATGACTTTGTGTTTTTTATTTTAATTGTAAACGTTTTGTTCTGTGTTTAGAACTGTAAGTGTACCTAAGATAGCTTCTTCAAGTCTGACAGTTTCTGTAGCTTGAACTGGAAAAAAATTCAGTACCTTTGCGTTTTGGGTCTGTTTAATTCTGCTACCTAAAATCTGGTGAATGCCTTTTGATGGTGATCCAAAAACCAAAAGAAGAGGATCATTTGATTTTGCATAATTCTTGATAACAGGATTTGTAACTGTTTTACCTTTTCTTGATGTCAAAATTATGTTACCTGACCAAGATGAGATAAGTGAAAATAGGTTTCCTCTTTCTCTAACTTTGTATCCCCAATACTCTGAAATTGATTCGTCTGAAATTTCTTTCATTTCTAAATCTGGAAATCCTTTCTTAAATTGCGCAGTAATTCTTTTTCCTATTTTGGATTTTCCGTAATAAGGAATTAAATGATTTATTCCAAAATCAGCAAAGTATCTTCCTTTAGCACTAATGATTACCCCCTCTCTGATATCTCCTGTTTTGATTTTTTTAAAATTTGCAGGAGTTATGTGGCTTGGAATTTTTAATGGATGCAACATTCCTGCATACTTTAACTCGTTAACCTTTGGAAATAGTCTTTTTCGCAAAAATGGTGGCGTTTCAAGATATTTTAGTATTGTAACTAAAAGATGGGCATCGTTTTTATCGTTACTTTCCTTGTAGATGTAAATCGTATTTACCCTAAAGATGGCACAGGCTCGTGCAATTTCTGCAATTTTTCTTGATTTATCTAATTTCATGCTATCATCTGATAGCGATGAGTCAGGAATGGCTATAGAAATATTCAAGAATTGTTCTTTTTGAATTAATTATAATAATCTATTCTAATTACTTGAAGTAGGATATTTTTCCTTTGCAAGATTTGCAAAGTTTTCTATTTGTTTTTTTGTAATAATTTCAAATTGTTTTGTATCTGATTTAACTTGTGCCATTCTAATATGGTCAGTTCCCTCTTTATCTTCACTTCCAATATAAATTGATGCTGCTGCAAGAACAGATGCATCTTCAAGTGATATATCTGTCTTGTAATTTTTTTCTAGAAATTCTGTTACTTGATCAAAACCTGCACCAATTGCTACTGCATCATATGAAATGTATGTCCCACTAGGGTCTGTAAGAAACAACTGAGTTTTATTGTCGTTGTCAATTCCACCAAGAATCAATGAGACTCCCATTGGTCTTACTCCAGCATATTGTGTAAATTGTTGACACTGATCTGCCAGGTGTTTTGCAACTGTTTCAACATCTACAGGTTCGGCGTAAATCAACTTGTTACTCTGAGAAAAGAATCTTGCATTATCTACTTGACTACGTGCATCTGGTATGTATCCAGCAGCTGCGACTCCAATATGATCATCTACTTGAAAAATCTTTTGTGCAATTTCAGAAATCTGAAGTTTTCGTGGTTTTTCTTCTGCTGCTATAACTATTCCATTTTTTGTTTTAATTCCAACTGCAATAGTTCCTCTTCGAACTGTTTCAATAGCATATTCAACTTGATATAATCTACCGTCAGGTGAAAAGACAGTGATAGCTCTATCGTAACCTTGTTGAGCAGGAAGCAATTCGTTTTTCATGCTTTGAAAGTTTAATTTAAGTCTAGCCACCCTTTGAGAGCGTGCGTTTTCAAATCAAATTTTCTGGTCATAAAAATATTAGATCACTTCATCCAAAAACAATAGAAATTACAAAAGATTCTCACCTTACTCCTCGTGGGGATTGTATTATAGGCGTAAATGCAACTTGCGGATGCAAAGACATTCCAAGTACATTGAAAAAGAAACTCAAAGATCCAAATTCAACTATCAAATTTTCTATTGATGTGAATGATTATTCGTTCAAATTTTCTGGAAAAGGGCACAAAAATCTTCTTTTGACTCATTCTGCTGATATTGTAATTAGAAAAAGCAATTTTGTCTGTCCACGAACCTTGGCTGTGAATTGTAACAAGGCATCAGACTCTATACCCAGAAAAATCATTCAATTATTACAAGATCCGAAAGCAAAAGGTGTCCTAACAATCGATGTTCAATAATTAGTGATGACAATTTGGTGTGAAATTACACACCTTCTGAAAATAATATCAAGTTAGTAGAAATAATAACAATCGTCAAATCCCTCGAACCCCAATGCCCGACTTTTGAATTCGGGGGGTTTGGTGATATGATATATTTTGATTGGATTTTATAGTCAAATCATAATGTCGAGTTATGGGGCTCAGATCAAAACTCTTCGTTGTATTGCCACTTGCAATTTTTGGGGTCATAGTTTTTGGAATTGCAGCCTATAATACCATATGCAAACATGTTTTATTCGATTTTTTCAACTGCTAGAGCCGTGCATAAAATATAATGTATTGTAAAATCAAACTTAGCAAGATTTTCTTAAATTATAACATATCATAGAAATTATGCGAAATCCGAGAATTGAACTACCAATTTCTAAAAATCCATCAGACATTCAATTAAAAAAATTAAAAGAATATTTCAGAGAAATGCCTGTTGAAGAAATTCTAGCTGGTTTGAAATTTTCTAGAAATAGATGGAATGCAAAAGATGCAGGTATTTTAAAAGTTGGACGAAAAAGCATTATTCAAAAAGAAGTTCATTCTGTAACAACTGAACAAGCTCAATGGCGCCTTAAAAATTGGAAGATGATGATTGCAAATTATAGAAGAAGGGGATATAGCTATCCTACGATATCTAGAATTAAAAAAATCTTAATTCAAAAAAGTAAGAAAAAATCAAAATAAAATCTAATGTTTAATCCTGAAAATTCTTAGATTTTACTAATCATCTAAGCTTGCGAAGGATGTTTTGCTACCCAGTCAACGATTTTCATGATATCTTCAATGTATGCAGGCTTGTGCCCTTCGACATGCACATACAGAAGATGGTTATTTCTTAATGGAACAGTGACTCGCTTTAACTTCTCGTAATCCACTATGGCATATCTCCCCCTTCCAATCTTTGCAGAAAGTTTGTCACGATCCTTCCAGTTCTCACAAGCTCTTTTCAAAGAAGCTTTTGTCTCTTCAAGAGTCATCAAACTTTCAAGATCATTGCGACGTGAATTCCAAAGTATTTTTCCGTCACTATCACAGATACAAGCGTATCTGACATCCTTATTTGCCTCCAAAAGCATGCTTACTAGTTTGCCCTCATCATCCATATCTTGTGACATTTCTAAAAACACATTGTTAAATTGATTATTAAATCTATTCTAGACTTTTAGATTTGATACGAACTGTTAATCCTGAAATTTTTAATTCTTAGTTGAGGCTAGAAAATTCATAATTGAAAAATCCTATCATAAAAGAAAATGTAATACTTACTATTATTGTCATATTTACATTCCCAACTATTTTCTAAATGAAGGCTTCTTTTTTTAGTTCGACTTCTTCTTTTAGTTCTGAAGGCACTTCTGGGATGCTAGCCTTTGCTCGTCCTTCGATAATGTTATGTGCCTCTTCTAATATTGCATAGGTTTCAGAGCTATTGTTATCTGCTATGCTAAGAGAATTAAGAGAGCTAACAGTTGAGCCTTTTATTACGTCTCCTAACATGTTTGAAAGATCTTCCATGTAGGCGTTTGCTTCAGGCATTATTCCACCTAATGAGGTACTGAGTCCTTTGATAATTGACATTGCAGGACTAAGCGTCACTATAACATCTCCTAATTCTGAAACTGTGTTTAATCTAATCTGAATTTGTTCCATAGCAAGCTTTGCTCCACCAATCATGTTTCTCATTTTACGAATTTGATTTAATTCAATAGCATAAGCTTTTGCATAAGTTTGATTGTTAGATCTTTGTGCATCTACTATTTTTTCAAAAACAAAGTCATGTTTTCTTTTTAATTTTCCATGAATTCCATCTAGTTTTATGATCTGAAACTGTAACTTTTTTTGTGCTTCATCAATTTTGTTTTTAATTGGGGCTTCAGGTTTTACTTTATCAATTATCTTTTGAGTTAGACTTCCATCCTTTCCATTTCTACTCCATTTTGTTATCAAATTCTATTTTTTCCCCAATCTGCCTTTAGAAATGGGTTTTAAAGAAATCTGTAACCTATAGTAGTGTAACTACAGTAACAACACCATCTGGTTACAGAACTAGCCAAAAGTAAACGTGTAAATCTCAAATCCAGGCTCAGAAATGTCAATTTTTAGTAGATGTGAGGCTGGGTCTTTACTATTTACTATATTGTACAATCCTGCTTCTGTTGTTTGCAATTTGCCAGAAATAACATCATTTCCTGAATAACTAGCGGGAATTGGTTTTTCGTCAAGAAAGATTTCTAGTTCCGCATCATTTGCAGTTACTATGTTCACCTCTTTTGCATGGTAAAGCAAAACTATAGATCCCGTTTCTGAAACTAATTTCATACTACCCTCCAGATTTTCCCATGTTCCTTCTACATAGAAATAATGCTGTTGGAAATCTTGTGGTAGAGAATATGTTACTTCATTATTGGGGTTGAATCCTTCAGAATTTCCTAATTGATTTCTTCCTTGTGAAAATTTGTATCCAAAATACAATTCTGGTGTTCTAAACGTTGTATGTTGAAACTCTTCTATATCTACTAGTGATTCAGCAGAAGCTAATTGTACTCCTAACGATAAAGATCTTTCTTCAAGAAGTTGTTGAATGATTTTTTCAGTTTTTTGGTATCCGCCCTCACCAATGTGATCATATCTTATGTACCCTTCATGGTCTGCAAGATATTTTCTTGGCCAGTATCTGTTTTCAAATGCTTTCCAAGTTTCCCAATCATTATCTAAAACTATAGGATAGTTGATTCCATATTTGTCAACTGCCATCTGTACATTGTTCAGATCTTTTTCAAATTCAAATTCAGGGGAATGTATTCCAATGATTAATAATCCATCATCTACATATTTTTCATTCCAGGCAGTAACGTACGGTAAGGTTCTGATACAATTTATGCAGCTATAAGTCCAAATATCATATAAAACAACTTTTCCTTCAATCTCTTTTGCTAATTGTTCTGGTGTAGTGTTAATGTAATTGGCAATACCTACTAAAGCAGGAGCCAATTTGTATCTTGATTTATCAATACTTGTTACTTGCAGTGTGTCTTCGTTTTGTATTATAGTCTGAGATGGTTCAAATGAGGTTGATTCTAATGAAGAAAAACCAACGCTTATTCCAACTATCACAGCTACTATCGCTGTTCCTAAAATTATTGCAGTTTTAGAATCGGTTTTCAATTAATCACCCTAATAACACTAAATCATTCAGTAAAGGAAAGTTTGCAATAAGTGCTAGTTGGTTTGTAAATACTAAAACTCCTAAAAGTATGATTAAGGAACCAAGAATCACTGAATAATACTTTAGATGCTTACTCATTAAACGAATCAATCCTGTGGCACGTGAGAAAAATACTCCCAATAGGATAAACGGAATTCCTAATCCTAGAGAATAAGTTAGAAGTAAATTAAATGCCATTGAAGGAGTTGTAGCTGCCAAAGTCAGAATGGTTCCTAAAATTGGACCAACACATGGTGTCCAGCCCGCTGCAAACGCTAATCCAAATACAAACGACATTGGATAACTTACTTTTGATCTTTTTGGGAAAAACTTTTTTTCAATATTTAGTGATTTTAATTTAGTGCCAAGAATCAGAAATCCACCAAAACCAATGATGATTATTCCTCCTATTTGATTAAAACTATTAACTAGCTCTGTTGCTGATTCTGCAAGAATACTGTTGATAATTACTCCAAGTGTTGCAAAAACAATTGAAAATCCTAGTACAAAAAATACTGAGTTTAATATGATATTAGTTCTATTGATAGAAATTGTCTTAGCTCCATTTCTACCATTTAACTCGGCAATTGTTGTTCCAGAAATGTATGCTAAAAATGCAGGAACCATTGGAAGTATGCACGGTGCTACAAACGAAGCAAGACCCGCAAGCGCAGCAATTGCGAGGGTTATTTCTGCCATCAACTAAACTTACGATTTTTACATTAAAGGATTCTTCCAAATCTTATCCACAATTTTTTCAGTTGCTTTTTATTCGAGCACAAAATATCGATGAATATGAACAAGCGATTAATTCTTGTAGGAATAGTTCTTGGCTCAATAGTTACAATTGCGTTCTTTTTAGGCTCGCCAATGTTTGGCAGCTTTGATATGATGAGGTAACTTCTGTTGCATTTGGTTAGTTATCTAAACGACAGTTCGATAATTCTGTATAAATTACCCAATCCACAAGAATTGTAGATTATAACCAATTTAGCCTTTGACTGAATAATTATTTTTCAATGTATCTCAAACCATACATTTCACAGATTTCAGGAGAAATATCTTCTAAAATCATGCACTCATAAAGAAAATTCTTGAAAAATTTTGCCCTTTTTTCACCACCAACCTTTATCTCAATTTGATACAACGCGATGGCTATCTTTGCAACACCTATTTCATTTCGAGTAAGTCTATAACGATGTTTCAATTCCATAGTGACATCTTGTTTGATAAGACAAACCATGAGAAATTCAGCAAATGTCAATGGTTTTTCTTTTTTCCTCCTTTCCCAATCCTTTTTACAAGATACAGCCAATAACGCTAATTCTTGAATTGACTTTAATTCTAGTGTTGTAATTTTTCTAGTTACATCTTCATCTAGGGATGTCAGTTGCTGGGCCATGTCATTACAATCTTGGAAGATTATCTTTTTTACTCTTTGTCATTAACGTTTGATACGAACTGCTAATTCACAATCCTGTATTGATTATACTATCATTCTAAATGAGTAAAACTAGAGTGTGTGCTTGGATTTCTTAGACATATTATTCCCTATACTAAGTAGGATTCCTGCCTAATCCTTACATTAAAGCTCAAGTTTTGTTACATTGTTGAATGAAGAACAATTAGAGGAAGCAATCGATAAGCTGTCGGTGCAAGTAGCAGAATTTGCAGAATTGATTGGATTAACTGTCGTGCAAAAGCCCCTTACACTAAAAGGGTAATTTTGTAAAAACAAGTTAATGTAATTCTAAAATTTAAATAACTACATTTAATTTTCTAGAAATTAGTCGACAGTTTGGTAACTTGTTGATAAAAAAGGAAGGCTCATGATTCTATTTTACCCACTCTAGATGGGGCTTCTATTTATGCTACTCTTCTTTGAAACTGCAATCCTTTTTCTTCTTCTAGTCATTGCAGCTTTTTTTGCAGCTGCTCTACGTTTTGTCGTATTTCTTGCCCTTGTACGTGCGGCTTTCCTTGCAGCTGTACTACGTTTTGCTCTTGAAATATGCATTTATTATTATCCCAATTTATTATTCAAATATTATACAAGTCACAAATTATTGTTTCATTAATGAAATTTAGAAAACTAGGCCTTTTAGTACGATTCAAAATTACCCACTGTTTATTATGATACTCCTGTTTTCCCCTTTTCGCAGAATGTGGTGTCCTTTTTAGGCCATGATAAGGATAAGACAGGTGGAAGCTGGTAGAACACTACGACGTTCTCGGGTTTGGCTTGTATCTCATAACAGCTTTGCCAAGAAGCTCCAGGCCTTAAAGCCGGCTTCCTCTAATTCTGTCTGAGAAAAATGATCACATACTCTGATATTAGTTATTTAGAATTGTAGTATAATCAGGCGTGTCTGTCTAGCATTCCCATGTCCCATGCAGGGGTAGCTGCAGGCCCGCTTTTCCTCTATTACGGCATTAACTCAATTAGTTGGCCTTTTGTACTATTATAAAAAATAATGAGAACCTAGATCATTGCCACCGGCTGAACTACTTCCGCTTGTCTACCTTCCAGACTCTCTATCAGATGTTACTGACTCTAACCCCTTGGCTAGTTTGTGTGCTTTGGACACCTTCTAATGCATGCAGTATATTCTTACAAAATAAGTATAAAACCACAGCTAGATTACTGTCAATCCTGATAATCCTAGTGTCCTTTTTAGGTCTAATATAGATAAGAAAGGGGGAAGCTGGCATAACCTTATTCATTTGCATCAATTTTCTGGCAGACTCTACATCCCTGCTAGATAAAAGATGCATAGTCAGCTTCCTCGAATTCTGTCTGAGAAAAATGATCACATACTCTGGTATTAGTCATTTAGAATGGTAGTATAATCGAAAGCGTGCCTATCTCATATTCTCATGTTCAGTTAGGCCTATCGTGGCACGCTTTTGCCCTTTTTACAGCATTAATTCGAATAACTGGCAGATAAACTTCCCAACTCTCATTTTTTTATTCTTCAACAAATCATAACGAACTTCATCATTAGTAATGTGGACCAAAAAGTATGAACTAATCATTTCCTATTTGTATAAAATTAAGAAGTGTTACACCAAGAAAATTATCCAAATATGGGCATAGGGGTATGGGTGCATATCGAAACTAAACAATTTCTATTTCTGGTGTAACACTCAATGTTAAAGTATAGCACAAAATATGTAATAACACCCAGCATGTCTTGGCATGTTACACGTAGCAATCCTTGACTATTGAAAAGTATGAACTGACTGCAACTTGCTTTTATACTCTAATGATTTCTCGAAGTTCTTTGAATACTTTTTTGGACGACTTCTCGTAGTACTTTGAATACTTTCTTGTTCAGGTAATTTGGAAAGGAATTTTTTTCCTTCAACTTCACCATAAACTTGCTTAATAATTCTTGAAAAAGTTTCAAAATTAGATAATATATCTAATCGTGATTTCCCAACATGTTGAGAGACATATTTCATTATAGCACTTGTAGGAATAACTCCATAAACTTGTTCCATATTTTTTAAAATTGAACCATCGCTAAAATCTTGTAAGTTTTCGTCAGATGTATAATCTGTTTTACTTTCACTAGTTATATTATCTGTTTGATATCCTACAAAACCATATTGCATCTTACCTTTTAGATATGCATTCTCCATTTTGATCCCTATACAGAACATACGACTTTAAAATATTTAAGACAATCTAATTGTCATATTATTTTATGACAATATCATTTAGTGAGAACAGTTTTAATTGATAATAAAGACATCTCTAGGGATTATTATGTTCCAGTATGAGCAGATGTTAATGGAAGTTTATCAGATGAAAAACTAATGCTGTTTGCTAACTTGGCAAGTTTTTCTCCCATATTGGTTTGCAGATTGATTCCAAGTTCCTGTGTTTTTTCCAATCCAATGAAAAATCTTTCACTAAAAACATCGACACGAACTTCATCAGTTAGAACCAAGTAGGTAAATGAAACAATAGGTAAGCTTACTACTATAGCAAGTGCAACTCCTCTTCTTATATTCATAGTAAAATCAAGCTTTTCATGGATAAAAATAACAGTAATTAACATTTGTTACGAACTGTTATTAGGTGTACATAATTGTTAATAATTTGTGATTTTATTTGAAATGAAAATAAAAAACATTCTGCTAATTGCATCTATCATAATTATCATTTTAGGACTAAGTTTAATTTTGATTCCGACTGAAATACAAATAACTCTTTTGGGGACAATTCTACTGGCATTGGGGATAATGCTATTTGTTGCTTACATTGTGTACAAGGGACAACCATCTAAATAACCTGATTAACATTTGATGCGAACTGTTAACTGATTTATTCTGAAATTAATTCTATTTGTCGTATTGGATGCTTTGAAAGATCCTTGTGTATTATACCATGGGATTTTTCTTTGAATGTTAAATCACATCTGTAACACTTCCATGCTATAGTACTCATGTATAATCTAGAACTTTGAATATAATATGGAGGTGTGTGTACCATAGAAAAGATACACGTAGCCAGATACTATTTCAATAAAACCAAATTATTGCCTAAAGCTTCTTAAGAATTTTCTAATTTACATTTGATACGAATTCTCAAGTGTTCAAAGTTTAGATGATTTTTTCTATTAATCCAAAACTTAATAATCTATCAAGAATTTCTGTTTTTGCTACCGCTTCTGTGTAGACTTCTTTTAAAATTCTTGAGAATGTATCATAGCCAGATAATATTTCTGCCATGGATTTTATAGTAGTTTGGGATACGTGCCAAAGAATAGCATGTGCTGCAACATATCCAAATTCTACTTTCATAACTTTTAGAATGAAATTATCTTTTAGATTTTGAGAATATTCATTGAACTCATTTTGATAAGTAATTCTCTGAATTGACATACTTTAATGAGTATTTCTTTTATTATAGCATCCAGCCTGTCTTGGCATGTTACCCGCAGCAATCCCTGTCTGTTGAAAAGTATGAACTGATTAACATTTGGTCATCCTTAAGTAATTTCAAAATTTAATTATCTACATTTAATTTTCAAGTAAAATCAAAGAAATTTCCTTGATAACTATACTTCAAAATTTAAGGATGATGAGATAATCAAAACACATCGAATTTTTTTCC
>JADFGC010000039.1:0-11062 GCA_022567895.1 Nitrososphaerota archaeon | reverse complement strand
GATAACCTATGATTCTGAAAATAAGATCACCTCTGCAAAGCAACTCATAGTTGATCTCAATCAATAAACTGAAATCAGTGCAAGCAAAACAAATCCAGTTAAATTATCATAAACTTCATATACATTTCTAAACAGCATTGAGCATGGCTTCTAAAGCAATTTGTGTAGGCGTTGGAATTCCAATGATGGTTGTTGGTGCATTAATTGCATTGTTATGGGCACCAGCTGAAGCCGAAATGGGAAGTACCGTAGAATTTGTTGGGAGTCTGATAGGAATTCTTGGTGCTGTTTTTTTCATTGCCGGTTTATTCTACACAAAAGAACCAGTCATGCATTGACATCTCCGAATCAATTTTAGAACAATTGAATAAATAATGACTAGAGTTTATGGAATCAATTGAAAGTAAGGCTATTTGAAATATTCACATCTGTAGAAGGAGAAGGAATTCTTTATGGAACAAAGACTCTTTTTGTAAGATTAGCTGGATGTCCCTTTACCTGCTTTTATTGCGATACATTAGATGCCCTTCCCTTAGATTCTGGAAATGAATATACAATTGATGATGCTTGCAGCTTAATTGAAAAAGAACTTGAAGACAAAACTTACAAAGTAAATTTCACAGGAGGAGATCCACTCATACAACACGAAGCTGTTGCTGAGATGGCAAAACACATACAGTCACTGAATATTCCCACTTATCTGGAATCAGCATGTTTTGATTCTAAAAAATTCAATCATGTTTTACCTTTCATTGATTTTGTAAAAATAGAATTCAAAACTGAAGATTCTGAATTTATTGATTCAAAACATTATCCAAACTATATTGAAAATGTCCTTGAATGTCTTAGTTCTTCAATTACTGCAAAAAAGAAAACATATATCAAAATTGTAGTTAGCTCAAAAACTACAGTAGAGTCATTTAAGAAATTACTAAATGACACATTCAGAGTAGTATCAAAAGAAGATCTTGCTGGTTTTATTATACAACCAACTTATGGTGTTTCAGAACCAAGTTTACAAAGTCTTCTAAAACTTTACGATCTTGTTTATCCATACTACAATGAAGTCAGAATTGTTCCACAATTGCAGAAAATTATGGGAGCACCATAACTATCACCAAATTGTTTAGGGATTAGGCAGAAAACTACTAAACTTCAAATACAACCAAAAATCCATCTAATTGATAAATTGGACAAAGATCGAATTAAGAAATTAGTTAGAGAATTAATCATAGAACTAGGAGAGGACCCAACTAGAGAGGGATTACGAGAAACTCCCGAAAGAATAGCCGAGATGTATAAAGAGATCTTTAGTGGCTATGATTCTGATTCAGAACTTTCAGTTCAATTTTCAGAAGATTCTGATGTGGTTATTGCAAAGGATATTCAGTTTTATTCGATGTGTGAGCATCATGTTTTACCATTTTTTGGAAAAATCCACATCGCATATGCACCTGATGGCAAGGTGTTTGGAATTTCAAAATTAGTTCGTCTTGTTGAGAAATACTCTAAGAGATTGCAAATTCAAGAGCGTCTAACCAAAAATATTGCTGATGAACTACATTCCCAGGGAGTTAAAGGTGTTGTAGTTATGGCAGAAGCTGAACATCTCTGTATGAAAATGCGAGGAGTCAAAAATGATTTAAAAATGACCACTATCGCATATCGTGGAATATATCAAAATAAAGAAGAAAAAGAAAACATTGTTGCAATGATTCACAAAGCACACTCCGAATCATCTCCACTCTGAGATCTGAAAAATTAAATACTCTTTATTCTAGACGACAATCGTGGTAACACACGACAATATTCACATACCAAAAGAATCATGGCCCCACTGGACTTGGTATGCTATTGAATTTTTCATAACATTAGCTATTGCTGTGGTTATTGCATTCAAATCAACTGATGCTATTGAAGGATTGTCTCCTGAATTACAAAATTGGGTGTTTTATGGAATTGTAACTTTGGTATTTTTTGTATGGTACATTGTAATCAGAGGTTTAATTCTAAAGAAACCCATTTTAGGAAATCGTAGTTAAAATTTAATTCATATACTTTGTTTTATCTTTTATTTTTGCAGCCTTAAATGCAAGTTTACGATTATTACAGGATTCACATTTTCCACAATGAAACTTTTTGTTAGAATAACAACTCCATGTTTTGAAAATTGAGTTTCCTAAAACCTTGTAACCCTTTTTAATCACGTCACTCTTTGCAAGATTCTTTTGATAGGGTGACCAAATTTTAATAGCTTTTCTAACTCCCATTTTGATACCATCAATCTCACCTTCGTTAAATGCACTTTCAATCTTTTTTGAAAAAGATGGTCTACAGTCAGGATAATTTTTGTCACCTTTGTGTGCACCAAAAGCAACCAGTGATGCTTTCAAACTAAAAGCCCAAGCAGTTGCAATAGAAAGAAAAACTGCATTTCGAATTGGTACAACAATTGAATACTCAAATTTTGATGGCAGTTTCGTTTTAGAGTCAGTTAGCACGTTTGTACTGCCATACAAATCTTGCATAAAACCAATATCAATAATTTTGTGTTCTTTTAAACCTAGAATTTTTGCAAACTTTCTAGCAGATTTAATCTCAGGACTTGCTCTTTGGCCATACGAAAATGAAATTCCATAAAGATCGTATCTTGACTTAAGGTATGTACAAGCACATACAGAATCCAATCCTCCACTAAAAACTATTACAGCTTTTTTCATTATTTCCTACCAAAAATTATTTTTTGATTACTCTGGCCCCGTTGGTGGGTTTACAAATTATTGTCTTACAATCAGTCTTTGCTTTTGAGAATCCTTTTGCCATTGATGAACAAATCTTTTTTAGATTTGATGATTTTTTTGCAAATGCAATAACTGAGGGACCTGCCCCACTAATTGTAACACCTAGAGCCCCTGCTGCCAAAGCATTCTTTTTCACATGATTAAATCCAGGTATCATGTGTTTTCTAGCAGGTTCTACAATTACATCCTTAATTGAGCTTCCAATAATTTCTGGATTATTATTTATAAATCCAGCAACAATAGCTGTCGCATTTGAAAGGTTTTGAATACTATCTGAAATCTTTATTTTTTTTGGAATAACACTTCTAGAAACCTTTGTTTTCTTTGCTGGAATATCAAGTTTCGGAATTGCAATACATAATGCAAGATTCTTTGGTGCATTAATTTGAATCACATCAAAAGGATTTGTTCTAACAATAACAAAACCTCCTAACATAGATGCAGCTACGTTATCGTAATGAACTGAACCTGCACTAGCTTTTTCACCTTCACCTGCAAATTTTACCAAAGAATTTTGGTCAAGATTTAGTTTATACAATTTATCAAACGCTACAGCAGCAGCTGCTGCTGAGGCTGCACTACTACCCATTCCATATCCAACAGGAACACCTTTTTTGATCTTAATTTCTAAACCATCTTTAGTTTTGAATTTTTTTTGCATTGCCTTAATTACAATACCTGCGGTGTTCTTTGTAGGATTTATTGGAATTTGATCTTCACTAACAATTGAAATTCCTTTTTGTTTTTTCTTTGAAAGCTTTACTTCATCATAAAACGCATCTAATGCAAGACCAAATACATCAAAACCAGGTCCAAGATTTGCTGTTGAAGATGGTGCTTTTACTGTGACACTATTAACCAACTAATCTTCCACCTCCTCTCCCAAGTTAATGGTTCTACTTAACGCACTTTCCAAATTAACCATTCCCTCACCACTAACATTTGATAATGGAATTATTCCTTGTGCGAATCCGCCTAAATTAAGACCGCGTAAAATACTCGTAGTGAGAGTATATGTCTCACCATCTACTTCTTGAGAGATTGCATTTTCTAATGCAGAAAGATTTGTAGACCATTTGAGAATCTCTTTTAGTTTATCACCAATGAGATCTGTTTTCGTTAGAACGTTGATAGTTGGTAAATTGAGTCTTAATTTTATTGATGTTGCAAGTAATGCAATTGAAACAAAGTTCACAGGAGTTGTAACCAGAGATCCATCAAAAAGAAAAATACTCATCTTTTCATCAAGATTCAAGTTTTGTACTAGAAACTGACCACTTGCTCTATATGCAAATAATTCAATTTGACCTGGGGTGTCAACTAGCAAATAATCTGGATTTGCTTTATCAACCTCATCTTGAATTGCATCTATTTTTGTTGCAATCAAATCATTTGCCATAATGAGGGCACCATTTGGACCAAGCTCATATTGTTTCATTATTGATACAATATCTACATGATCTCTAACATCCACATCACAAGCATATGGCAATGTTTCAACACCAGGATCTAAATTTAGTATGGCTGCAAATGCTCCATTTCTTGTGTAATATTCATAAATTTTCGATGTAAGTAACGATTTTCCCGCACCTGCCGTACCAACTATAAAAATTGACTTCAATCTTTCGCGTAATTGTTCTTTATTGGCTTATATTTGAATCCATAAAAAAAATCATCTAATGAATTGGAGAATTTTAGCAATTCCAGCAACTATGATACCAATTATCATTATTGCAATTCAATTTGACATTAAAGCAGAAGATATCTTTGCAATTGGCGCAATTCCATTTGTTGCTGCCGTAGCTGCAATGATGGTAAAATTAGGAATACAAGGCATCAAATTTAGCTATATTGCTAGATATTATCTTGGACCAATTGATTCAATTTGGAAAATGTCTGGAATTAGAATTGGAAGTGAATTCATTAAATTTACAACTCCAATGTTTGTTGGAGCAGAATTTGTTGTAATCTATTGGTTGCACAAAAAAGGAGTACCCCCATCAAAAGCCATGTGGGTTGCCATTTTAGATATTGTAACTGAAGTCTTTGCTGCAGGTTTGCTATCTATCATGGCAGGAATTATTGCTCTGCTTATGGGCTCATATGTAGTAGCAGCAATTATTCTAGGAACAAGTGTTTTTATTACCACACTTTGGATGATTTTGTTCTTTCTTACTTCAAAAAGAACTTTCCAGGTACCAAAAGTGATCGCTAAACTTGTAACAAAACTAGTAAAAGAAAAAGGAGAAAAATTTGTGGAACAATCAAATCTCTGGATGGAAGAAATTTGTATAATGAGTAGAAAAAATCTCAAAACAAAAGAATCAAACAAAGTATTTCTTAATGCATTTGCATTATCCATTGTTTCTTGGATCTTTTACGGAATTACTTTCATGATTATTGCTACTGATACTGGTTATGTGATCAATGCATTTGATTCAATTATGGCTGTAATGGGAGCAAATGCTATTGGAAACTTGCCCATTACTATTGGAGGTTCTGGTTTGGCAGAATTTGGAATTGTAGCTTATTTGAATAATCTAAACCCGTTTGATTTTAGTATGGCAGAAGGAAGCGTAGAATGGAACACAGTTATTGCCTGGAGAATTGCAACTTACTATGTACCAATAGTAATAACTTGGTTCTTGTTGATGAAATTAGCCTTAGGTAAATACACGAAAGCTGACATTAAATAGTAATACTTTATTTTTCAAATTAGATTTTGAATAATATGGATTTTAAAAATAAGGTAGTAGTTATCACAGGGGCATCTAGTGGAATTGGGGAAGCATCAGCAATTCAATTTGCAAAAAAGGGTGCAAACATTGTTTTAGTAGCAAGAAGAAAAGAAAAACTTCTTGTTGTAGAAAAAAAGATTTCTAAATTTAATGTTAAAACATTAGTTTGTACATGTGATGTTTCACAAAAATCTCAAGTAAAACAAATGGCAGAAAATGTATTAGATAAATTTGGTAGAGTGGATATTCTAGTAAACAATGCTGGTTTTGTAATTTATGGTAAAATCAATGATTTAACTATTGAAGAAATCGAATCACAAATGGAAACAAACTATTTTGGAATGGTTTATTGTATCAAGAACTTCCTTCCTGTAATGTTAGAACAAAATTTTGGTCACATAGTTAATGTGGCATCAGTAGGTGCAAGTTTTAGTGTTCCTGGAATTGCCTCTTATTGTGCGACAAAATTTGCTATGCTTGGCTTTTCAGAAGGTTTGAAACACGAACTTCATGGAACAAGCATTGGAGTTACTGTTGTAAGCCCTATTATGGTTAGAACAAATTTGTTTGATCATCCCTCCTTTGAAAATTTTACAAAACGTGCTACAGGAATTTCATTAAGCCCAGAAACTGTCGCAAAGGCAGTAGTAAAGGCAGCAAATTCCAGAAGACTTGAGATTGTCGTTCCCTCCATAACTCGAGCAGGAATTTGGGCAAAGCATACCTTTCCATTTTTTATTAATCCAATAATTGGTTCAGCTTTTAGAAAACAATTAGAAAAAAGTAAAAAATCAAACTAGTTTATTCTACTTCTGCATCTGTAGACTCGGAAGAACCAACATCAAGCAATTCAAGACTGTTTAATTCAAATTGGTAGATTGCATTCATTTCAATTTCTTTTTCTTTTTTCAAATATTCTACTACTTTTTTGCTCAGAGATGCTTTCATAGAATTAAATGTAAATTCGTACACAACCCCTCTTTCCAAATCTACAGGTTTGACTTTTTTTGGTAAGTCCATAGTTACAATATGCCTTCCATCCTCAACTGATTCATACAACTGTGCATCAATTTTTCCATCACTTTCGTAAATTTCTAAAATATATCCAGTTTCTGTTTGAGAAACAGGTTTTTCAAATTTTGCATTTTTTATCTCATCTGTAACCCATTCTGGAACATCTTCTTTCTTTTTTACCATTTTTTTATCTAGTGTTGCTGTTTTTCTTTTTTGCTTTTTTGCCACCAATCAAGATAGTCATATTGTCTATCTTGTCTAGTCGTTTCTTTACGATTTAGACGTTCACGAATATCTCCAACTTGTTCTCTTGTGGCATATAATCCACATTTTTTACAAATGAAGTGTTTTGTAATTGGGTCAAATTTCATTGGAATTTCAATTTCTTCAAAAAGCTTACTTAAATCAACGTCTGGATTCTCTGCATTTTGTTCCATAATGGCTTTCTTTTCTTTTGCTACACATTCTGGACAGTTTGGCAATGATGACCTGACCAAATTTTTTCCATAAAAGCGTTCCCACTCTACGATAAGATCGTAAGGCAAAATCATTCAAAAGAAAATCTGGTACGCGGATTATATCGTCATCCCGATTACACGGTCAGTTCGCCCATCGAACATACCGCGTACCAGACATCTAATATAATCTTAGAAAGCTATTATTTCTTATTTTCGAGTACATCATTAGCAATTTTTGCAGAATTTTCAGCTCCATTTCTAACAAAGTTCTTCGAAAATTCGTGCAGACTTTCTTCAAATTTGCTATAGTTGTTTTTGATAGTGGTGATGGCACTAGCAACCTGTTTTTCATTGTTTGCTAAAATTCCTAGATTTTTTTCTTCAGCCCATTTTATTTGATTAGTATGTTCATCATATACTGGCATTCCAATAATCGGTTTTGCTTTATCCCCTAAAATTTCTCCCATTACAGTATGAGATCCATTAATAACTGCGTATTTACATAAATTCAAAACTGTGTTTTTTTCCTGGTCTGATAAATATCCAATATCTATCTGAATCCAATCAATTTTCTTTTCTACAGCCTCAGAAATTGAGTAGCTTCTTCCATCTTTATCTAAAACTCTGTCAATTGAAGGATCTTTTCTAGCATGAGAAACAACTCGTTTTTCATCTCTCATCTCATCTTGTTTGAAAACTTGTTCGTATTTTTCACCAGTTCCGTCATTAGTTGATTTGTTACCTGTTCGCATCCAATATCCAAATTCAGAATCTTGAATTAAATTCTCTAGATCAGTTTTTGCTTGCTTTGGATTTGTTTTATTATTAAGAAAATAACCAACAAAAGTTACCTTATCATTTAATTTTTCCGGAAAATTCAGATTATATTCACAAATTGTGTATGGGGGAGGTGAGTCTGCAACTAGAATTCTTGTGGCTTTGGCAATTTGTTTAGCAACAAAAATTAATGATGGATAAAAGTAAAATCTTGATTTCCAAAGTTTTGGCATAAACTGATTTGTAATAAAGATACTTGGTATTCCCCTTCGTCCTGCAAGTACATTAGCGCCCATATCCCCATCATTAATTACAAGATCAAACTTTTCTTTATTAAATAATTTACCTTCCTCTTTTAGATAACTTGCAATTTGTTTTACTAAGGGTGGATTAGTAGCAATTGGTAACAGTAGATTCATCATGGATAGTGAAATACTTGGACCAAATTTTCCATCAATTGGCGTAGGCATTAAAATTTCATGAATCTGTTCACGTTTCTCCGGAAAATTTTCTAACAGTTTTTCATAAACATGATCCTTACTTGAAAAATGAATTTCAAATTCTTCTTTGATATAATCTGGAAGCACTTCATTTAATCTCATCATTCTAGAATAGTGACCATTGCCCCACGGATAGATGAATCCTCCTATCTTTTTCATAATATTTCCGTTAACTTTAGCCGTTTAAATTCTCAATGATTTTCTTCTAGAGAATCAAGAATTTCATGAACATTATTTGGACCTATTACAATTGAAACAATTTTTCTTTTTTTCAAGGTATTTTCAACAATTTTCTTGATTTCAATTTTAGATGCATATTGTTTTGAAAAACTCATCTCACCTAATTTTTCTATTTTAGAAAGATATTTTCCTAATCCTAATTCTTTAGCATCTTCAAAGATTCCATCATCTAAGCCTGAAAGGGGAATTAATGAAGTAAAATTATTCCTAAAAACCTGTTTTATAGAATTTTCTACAAAACTTGAAGGAAAAATTAAATGAGATAATCCAAGTGAAATTTTGTTAATTTTATTGGCTTTTGCCACACGAATTAAAATTTCAGTAACTGAATCTATCAATGTTAACAGGCTTTTTGAGCTTGAACCCTTAATTGGAATTTGAAAAAATTCTACGTCAATTTTTGATCTTGTA
The DNA here is from genome assembly GCA_022567895.1 of Nitrososphaerota archaeon. GTDB lineage: Archaea > Thermoproteota > Nitrososphaeria > Nitrososphaerales > Nitrosopumilaceae > DRGT01. The sequence goes on along the minus strand of JADFGC010000039.1, from coordinate 2,123 downwards.
GTCCTTGGTAAAATTTGATTTAAAATTTTTACTAAATTAGTGAGATCTGATTTTTGTTTGTAGCAAACAATTATTTTTACATCAAATCCTTCTTTGATTGTTTCAAGGCAAGAAATTGCTGATAATTCGTCATATATTGCACATACTACCCTTTCGTTTTGAGAATTGTAAGGAATGCCACCAAATCCATCATCAACATACACACAAACGTAAGCATTAGATTTTGTAAGATAAGTATAAAGAAGTTTATCGTATTTTTCTTCGCTTCCAGGTTTTGCTCCAAGCTTTACTGTTTTTTCAATAATTGATGATGTCGCAGAAATTTCAATATCCTTTGTAAGAAAACCAGTTGAAAATCCTTCTACTTGTACATAGAATTTTTCTCCTTTAAGAAGAAGATTTGATCCAATTTTTGTGATTTCAGAAACAATTGTATTAAAATCATTTTTTACTTGTTTTGCAATTGCTACTTTTTTTATCCCAAAAAGTAAATTTATTGCAGATGAAGCAAATACAGGATCGTTAGCATCAATAACAATTACAGAATCATCACGTTTAATTTTTCTAAATTCTTGATTTTTAATTTTTAGTATTTTTTTAATATTTGATTCTAGTTGGTTTACTTTATTCTTAGCAAAAATTGATGGAAAAACCACCACAAACGCATTTTCGCTCATTTTTGTTAGTTATTCAAAGCTGTTTATAATTTAGAACAAAAATCATCTCGTAATCATTATAAAACTACCTAATGCAAATTTTATCATGGGAAAATTCACTCAAGCAGAATTAGATAAAATTAATCCTACACTAAAAACACCCCAAGATGCTCTTCAGTGGGCATTAGATAATCTTCATCCTAGAGTTGCAAAGGCTTCAAGCTTTGGAGCAGAAGATTCTGTTATCATTGATATGATGGTGAAAATAAACCCAAAATCGCGATTCTTTACTCTTGATACTGGCAGATTGAATGAAGAAACTTATGACATAATGGATGAGCTTTCAAAAAAATACAATATCAATTTTGAAGTATTGTTTCCAGATGCTCAAGAAGTAGAAGAAATGGTTAGAACAAAAGGAATTAATCTATTCTATGATAGCGTTGAAAATAGACATCTTTGTTGTGGAATTCGTAAAGTTCATCCATTGAGAAGGATGTTAAAAAATCTAGACGGATGGATATCTGGAATAAGACGTGATCAAACTTCAATAAGAAAAGATGCGAAAATGCTTGGAATTGATGAAAAATATGATGGCATTGTAAAAATTAATCCTTTGATTGATTGGACATGGGACCAAGTTTGGGATTACATAAAAAAGAATAACGTTCCATATCACAAACTACTCGATAAAGGCTATCCAAGTATTGGTTGTCAACCGTGTACTAGAGCAATTAAAGACGGTGAAGACCTGAGAGCCGGTCGCTGGTGGTGGGAGTCAAAGGAACATAAAGAATGTGGCCTTCACATGGATAACAGTGATTAGAAATTATGGCAGATAACATTGTAGGAATAAAACCACATGGCGGTAAGCTAGTAAATCGTTTAACAAAAAAAGATCCGTCAGGATTATTCTCAATTACTATTACCGAAGGTTTAGCAAATGATGTTGAAAATATTTCCGACGGAATTTTCAGTCCACTAGAAGGCTTCTTAGGCCAAGAGGATTTTGAGAGAGTAATTTCCAAAGGACGACTTGCAAATGAATTAGCATGGACAATGCCTACTATATTAGATGTCGATAATGAAACTGCAAAAAAAATGAAAGAAGCCGGAGACATACTTTTGAAAAATCCTGAAGGAACAGGCGTAGCAATTCTCAATGTAGAAGAAACATTCTCTTTTGATAAAGAAAAAATGGCTCAAGGAGTTTATGGCACAACTGATATCAAACATCCTGGCGTCGCCAAAACACATTCCCTAAAAGACGTTTTAGTAGGAGGAAAAATTGATTTCATACAGAAACCTCAAGAAACAGAAATTCGAAAATACAGAATGACTCCTCAACAAACCCGAAAAATATTCCAAGAAGCAGGTTGGAAAACAATTGTAGCCTTTCAAACAAGAAATCCGCCTCATGTTGCACATGAAATGCTTCAAAAAACAGCTATTACTACAAGAGATGGC
>JADFGC010000038.1:0-11321 GCA_022567895.1 Nitrososphaerota archaeon | reverse complement strand
CTTCTTAGATTTATAATAACTACATTTTCTTTTAATCTTACAAATACTGCACATTGGAGAAATTGGTTTACAGATATTTTGACCATACATTACAAAAGTATCATTAATTTCCAGCCAATATTTTTTTGGAATTTTTTTCATCAACTCCATTTCAGTTTCTTCAGGAGTTTTTGTTTTCACTAGTCCTAATCTATTTGATATTCTATGAACATGTACATCAACAGGAATTGCAGGCTTGTCAAAAGCATAAACGAGAACACAATTTGCAGTTTTTCTTCCCACACCAGGCAGATTAACTAGTTTTTCAAAATCATCAGGCACTTTGCCATTGTATTGTGAATTTATTATTGATGCAACCTCAATTATTCTCTTAGCTTTGACATGATAAAATCCAATTGATTTAATAATTTTTTCAACATCTTTGACTTTAGCATTTGCAAGAGCTTTCGCAGTTCTATATCTAGAAAATAATTTTTTTACAATTTTGGTAGTGGTTTCATCCTTAGTTCTTGCAGAAAGAATCGTTCCAATTAAAATACTAAATGGATCCCTTGTTTCAGCTTGATGTAGATCTTCTAATGCTGTAATTCTAGGTGGTTTGATAGCATACATAGTATCCATCATGCCTTGAAGAATTTCTTTCATTTTATGGCATAGTTTGTTCGTACAAGTATTATATCTGTCATGAAGAAATTTGAGTGATGGAACTAACAAAACAAGAAGAAGCAGCTCTAAAGGGTGAAAAAGGAGAAACCTTAGAACTAGCATATAGAATTCTAGTTGCAACAGGCGAAGCCACTAATGCAGATAGACTCATTCCAATCAACTGGGCGCATCTATCAGGCGTAAATTATAACACAATTGGAGACGCTGGAGAAGAATTTCTTTCAAAAATTAGTAGTGATGCAAAAGTTGCTGTAAAAACCACTTTAAACCCAATGGGATTTGACATCGATAATGTATCAAATTATAATTTAGATCAAAACTTTATCGACAAACAACAGAGTATTAGAGAATCTTATGAAAGAATGGGTGTAATCCCATCATTTTCTTGCATACCATATGAAATCTATGATCTACCTGACAAAGGAACTCAAGTGTCATTTGCTGAAAGTAATGCAGTAATATACGCAAATTCAATTGGTCATCTCAAAACAAACAAAGAAAGTGCATTTAGTGCATTAGCTAGTGCTTTAACTGGAAAAAGTCCTTATTCTGATCTAAGAAAGGATGATACTCCTAATCTTACAATAAGAATGAAAGTTGAACAACCTGACGAGCTGACATTTGGCTTGCTTGGATTTTTTGCTGGAAAGGTTGCTGATAACTCTGTTTCAATTTCTGGCGTAAAGGAATTAGATAAAAGAAGTTGCAAATCGCTTTGCGGAGGTATGGGAACTTCAGGAACCTGTGGAAAATTTGTTTTAGGCGAAGAAGAAACAGCTGAAACAGTTGATTTTGATGAAAAAGAAATGCAAAAAATTCATGATGAGCTCAATACAGCTGATAGTGGAGATTTGATTACATTAGGTAGTCCTCAATTAGGACTAGAAGAGCTTTCAGATCTATCATCCATGTTGAAAAATAAATCATTCAAAAAAAGATGTATGGTTTTTTGTCCAAGAGCTGTACAAAATCAAGCAAGAAAATTAGGTTATACAAACGAAATAGAAAGAGCTGGATGTGAAATTCTATCTGACTGCTGCACATGTTTAACTCCTCTTATTGATAAAAAAGATGTTGATTCAGTCACAACAAACAGCATCAAAGGTGCATACTATCTAAAAAATTCTAATGGTGTTGGTGTTAATCTAAAATCACTTTCTAAAATTATTCAGGAGGAAACAAAATGAATCTAAAAACGATTGTGAAAGGAAAAGCAAAAGGAACAATCATGAAATCAAATAATCCAATTAATTTTTTAGGTGTAGTTGATAAAAAAACTGGACTCATTAGAGATGAAAGTCATGATTTGTTTCAAAAATCAGTCAAGAACAAGATTTTGGTATTCCCTCATGGGATTGGAAGTAGTGTTGGTGCATATACCATCTATTCTCTCAAATCAAACAATTCTGCTCCTCTTGCAATGGTGTGTCAAAAAGCGGATCTTATCACTGCTTCAGGTTGTGCTTTAGCAAACATTCCACTAGTAATTATCTCAAAAGAAGAGTTTGATTCATTAGAAAATGGAAAAGATTTTGAAATAGATACTGATTCTAACTAGAGCTCTCCTCTGACTACATCTCCATTTGGAGATTCTTCTTTAAACACAATTCCTTCAAATTTTTGAATTTGTGTTTCTTTGTCTTTCCAACAATCCCAGGGAAGATTTGCTTTTTCACAAGTATGTCCTAGAAATTCTTCTTCAGTCCAACTATATTCTACAGGAACCTGTGGAAGCAATAATCCTGAATTAGAACCATGCTTGACGATCAAACCATCTCGGCCAACTTTGATTTTTGATGGATACTCTTTTGGATCTGAAACCTGAATTTCTTCTGGTTGTGTTAGTACGGTAACTTCAAAAGTAATTTGATCAAGCTCTTCATTTTTTACTGGTGGAAATCTTGGATCTTCAGTAGCTGCTGCAATTGAGGCCTCAATTAGAACATCAAACAATTTTCTGTCAGGAAGAAGATAACCAATACACCCCCTTAACCCAAGAGGATTGTTTAGTGTTACAAAAACGCCCGAATTAAAAGAATAATTTGATTCAAATTTTTTATCCAAAGTAATCTTTGTTTTATTTTTGAGATATTCGGTTACGATAGTTCTTGCAGTTTTTACAAGAATTTTTCCATCTTCAATTGAAATCTCATTATAATTTTTCATTTAATTCATCCACAAACTTTTGTAATCTTTCAATATGAGTTCCTTCCCAATAGATTTTGTTACAATTTGTACAATTCCAAAAATTATCTATTTTTTCTAAAACACCTTTTGGAACTTTATCCATAACCCTATCTTTTTCAATAGTTACTAGTTCTCCATTACATTCAGTGCATCTAGCAGTATTTCCTGAAACTACAACTTTTGACAATTTGGAATTCTTGAAAATTTGAACTAGTTGTTTTAATTCTGTATCATTTTTTATATGAATAACAGAAATCGCCTGTTTTTCAGCCTTTTTTAAAAGAGGCTCATCTTTAGTTAACAAAATACGATTTTCATTTTTTGCTTTTAAAATAAGTTCATCATCTTTACTGTCTGAAGAATATTTAGAATCATATCCTAATAACCGAAGTTTTTTTGCAATATTTCCTAACATTGCATCCACTAAAAAAATCGGTTTTGTATCACTCTGTAGCATTTCTCAAACCGGACTCAATTACATGACTTTCTCCAGCAGGCAAAACTCTAACAAATTCATCTAAACTAATATTTTTTATAATCTCACCTTTCATTTTTATAAACTCAGTTCTGATCTTTTTTGCTACATCTGAAGATTCTGAACCAGATGGTTCAATAACAGAATAACATTCACAATTTTTCTTAATTGGTTCTAAAGGACCACATGTGATAAGAAAACTTTCATTTTGTTTGAAAAGACCTATTGCAAGTTTCAATGATGAAATTTTAACAAAATTACGTTGTCCATCAATGGTAAACGAACCTTTTGGTAAATATTGTCCGCTAGGGGCTGCCTTTTTGACTTGCTCAGGATCAACCCAGTAAGCACTCATTCCATACATTGCTTCTCTCCAAGCCCTGCTAAAACATACAGTAGCATTTGCCACTTCATTAATAGTAGCTGGAGTTGCATTTTCTGAATTTTTTAAAATGAAAAACGGCGAACCAAAGATTTCAGCATGAAAAACTTTGTCATTTTTTTCTAGATGCTTTCTAATTATTGCTGAATTAGATGATGAATCTCTTCCCCCAATTGCTAAAAATTTATCAGTAGTATAAAACCAACGATATCTTTCAAACCAATTCTTTTTTCTAATCTCAGAAAACGTTACGGAATCTTTGACTTTTTGTGATTGATTCTTTAATTTTTCAATTTCTTTTTCTGTTTTTGAAATCTGTTTTTCTATTGATGTAATAGCTGATGATTGTTTTTTTGCTTCATTAAACAAAATAGATGCAGTACTAGGAAGTGAAGCTTTTAGATCAACCTTAATTTTTTCATCATCAATCTTTAGAAATAAAATACCTTTCTCTTTTGTGATTTGTGAATTCAACTTTGTTAAAATTGTAACAGCAGAAGGATCTTCAATTGACATTATGCCTTTGGAAGTCATTTCAGACAGAGATTTAGCCACAGTTGATATTTTTTGAGATTTTTCTTTTACTAGTTTTATTGCCTTTGATTGTTCTTTTAACCTAACTTCAAGATCTTGAATTTTTTTATCTACATTACTTGATTGAATATTTTTTCCTGCATCTACTATACTCTGTGAAAAAACAGTATCTAATCCTTCAATAAAATTTTCAACAGGAGTTGCATTTTTTACATTTTCAAGTTTTATAGGCGATATTTCTATTGATGAATCATTTTTTATAATAATTGGATTGTGATTGCCTGTTACTATATTTTCAATCAAATTTTTCATTGATTCAAAGATTTTTTTTACATCATTATCTTGTAGAGTATTTCCTTTAACTTTGGGATCAATTTTTGAGATATGAAAAATTTCTTCAGCAAATCTTTTTGGAAGGCCAAATGTTCTTCCAATCCAGTTTGCTACAGCTAGATTAGATGTTTTTATTTCATCAAAATCTTTTTTTGAGACTTGTAAAACATTAATTCCCTTTTGTGGTGGTGGAGTATAAGGTAATCCAACACGTAATTGTCTATGACGTACATCAATTGAATGTAAAAGCGCTAAAATTTTCATTTCTTTGTTGCACAAAATAATATTTCCATCTCCGAAAAATTCCCCAACCAGAGTAAATTCTTTATCAAATCCTGAAAATGTCAGATAAACAATTCTTTCTGCACCAATTTGTTCAATTTTACTTAATTTTAATCTCAAAAGATCGTTACGTAAGCGTTTAAGAATCTTGTTTGGTTCAATCTGATCTATCTTTACAGAACTAATCCATATTCCTGAAGTTGAAACCATTAACATTACATCGGGATTTTTGGGATGATGTAATTTGAAAAGTAATCCATTTTTTGTAATTCCATAAATATTACTAACATAGTAATCACTAGTTTTTTTTGAAATCTCATTCACCAAATATCTTAATTCAATTCCAGAAAGTGTCACACCAACCAGTGATTAATCTAAAATTATACTCTTACTGCTGGGAGGTAACATCGATCCCAAAAGATTTTAAACACGGCTATTCACACTCAACTTTGAAATTTCATTGGCTAAGCACAAAAAGAAAAAATCTCCTCCTACACCTGATCCTGAGGACTCTAAAAAGAAGGAAAATGTAGAAGGAGAAAAACAGGATATTCCCCCTACAGAAAAAGTAGACGCTTCAAAAAAAGACGACCCTCCAAAAACAGATGATACTAGAACTGAAGAGCAAAAAGATGAAACTACACGAAAATTAGACAAGCTTTATTGGTTTAGAATTGCTTTGGCTGTGATTGGTGGAATAGCTGCCACTTTCCTGTTTAAGGGAATTGAAGGAGAAGAAAGAAGATGGGCTTCAATTGGATTTATGATTATAATTTTCATAGCTTCCATTGTAATGGCAAAGAGCATGAATCTTAAACTACCAAAATCTGACAGAAAAAAAATTGTTACACAAGCACTTGGAAGCTACGTCTTCCTTTACTTGTTTTCGTGGATATTATCATATACACTCGTAAATGCAAATATTGAAACCATTACATCAACATTTCCTTAATGGGCGTTAAAATAATGTGGAAATTCAAAACTCCTGGTATTCCTGATGAAGAATTTGAGAGACTTGATGATGTTCCTATAACCAAAGAAGAAGTTAGAGTTATACAAATTAGCAAAGCGCGACTAAAACCAGGTTATACCGTTTATGATATTGGGTGTGGGAGTGGCTCAATTTCTGTAGAAGCAGCATTTCAAGTTGAATCAGCAGGAAAAGTCTATGCAGTTGATTTTGAACCAAAAGCAATAGAACTAACAAAGAAAAACTTGGAAAAATTTGGTATTTCTAACGTAACAACAATTTTGGGAAATGCAAAAGAAAAGATTTCTGAGCTTCCTCAAGCAGATGCTGTTTTTATCGGAGGCACAGGTGGAGATACTAAAGAAATTTTAGAATTATGTAATAATAAGATAAAATCCGGTGGCCGAATTGTTATAGGAACCATCTTAATTGAAACTCTATTTTCTGTACTGGAATCAATTAAGAAACTAAATTTTTCTTCCGTAGATGTCACTCAAGTAACAATATCAAAAAGCCGTAAGACTACAACTGGAACAATGATGCTTGCTAGAAATCCAGTAACAATAATTTCTGTGACAAAAAATTAGGTGTCTAGCTTTTAATTTAGGAAAAAAACAGGTTTTTCATGCCTGAATTAATAGCAGTTGGTTGCGGTCCCGGTGATCCAGATCTATTAACTGTCAAAGCTGTCAAAGCAATACAAAATGCAGACATTATCATGTGCCCAACTTCAAAGGAAGGAAAACCAAGTATTGCATTTTCTGTAATTTCTTCAATTCTTGATAAAACAAAAAATCAAGAAATTGTAAATTTAGTTTTTCCTATGACAAAAGACAAGGAAACACTTGAATCAACGTGGAAGAAAAATTCCAAAATTCTAGCTGAAGGCGTTCTTGCAGGAAAAAATGTTGTATACATAACGATTGGAGATCCTTATCTGTATAGTACATGGATATACTTGCACAGAGAAATATCAAAAAATCACCCAGAAATAAAAATCACTGTAATTCCTGGCATTGTTTCAATGTTTACTTTTGCGTCCAAAGTTGGAATTAGCTTAGCTGAAGGAGCAGAGAAATTTTCAGTAATTCCATCATGTTATGATCTATCACAAGTAAAAGAGATTGCAAAAAATTCTGATACTATGGTTTTTCTAAAAGATGGTCGTTATTTTGATCAAGTAATTAAATTATTGAAAGAATCTGGATTTTCTGATGATTCAATTTTTGCAATTGGACAAGATCTTGATACAGAAAATGAAATCGTAAAGAAACTCACACTAGGCGAAGTTACCAAAGACACATTGACATCAAAATATTTTTCAATCTTGGTGGTAAAGCGTGTCTAAAGTTTTCTTTGTAGGTTGTGGCCCTGGTGATCCTGAACTGATCACAATTAAAGCAAAAAAACTAATTCAAAAAGCAGATGTCCTTGTTTATTCTGGCTCATTAATTCCAGCTGAGATTATCAAATTAAATAAAAAAGGAAAAAAACATGATGCAGCAAAACTGGTAAGAGAAGAAATTTTTGATTTACTACTAAAAAATGCAAAAAAAGAGAAACTTGTTGTTAGATTACATGATGGGGATCCTTCAATTTATGGAGCAATCAAAGAACAAATTGATAATTTAGAAAAAGAGGAAATTGAGTCTGTTGTAGTTCCTGGCGTTACCTCCTTTTTAGCCTCAGCAGCAGCCTTGGGTACACAACTCACCCTCCCTGGAGTTACTCAAACCATTATTGTCACAAGAGCAGAAAAAAGAACAAAGGTTCCAAAAAGAGAACAAATTTCAGAATTGGCAAAACACAAAGCTACAATGATTTTCTATCTTAGTGTTCATTTGTTACCTGAAATTGTTAAACAAGCAATTAGTGGTGGTTACAAAAAAACTACACCGATCGCTGTAGTTTATCGCGCAAGTTGGAATGATGAAAAAATTCTCATTGGTACTCTACAAGATATTTCAAAAAAAGTTTTGAAGGAAAAAATTACAAAAACTGCAATTGTAATTATTGGTGATGTTATTAAACCAAAGTCATATGAGTATTCACGATTGTATGACAAAACATTCAGCCATGGATTTAGAAAAGCCAAAGTTGCTATAAAGACAAAAAATTAACTTTATTTTTAATTCCAATCTTTTGTAATTGTTTTTGAAACTGAGTAGTATTTTTTGAAGTAAAAATTTTTAATGAATTTTTCTTTGATCGCTTTTTTGATGTTAATTTTGCTACTTTATTAGCTATCTCCTGAGCAGGATCCAAAAATGTAACTTTAGGAAACTCTTCTTTTAATAATTTTTTTAGAAAAGGTAGATGAGTACTAGATAATGTTGCTACATCAATATTGTTTTCTGAAAACACATTATTCAGTGTTTTTTTAATTATTTTTTTACAAAATTTTTGATTTGAAATAAATTTTCCAGACTCTACTAAATCAACTAAAGGTGATGCATTAATTTTTTTTATTTGATATTTTGATGAAACATTTTTTTTAACATAATTTGTTAATTCTTTACTTTTCATAGCTGATTGTGTTGTAAGAATTGCAATATTGTTTGTTTTTGTAATTTTTGTTGCTTCTTTTAATGGTGGTAATACCCCAATAATTTTTGTTGAAAAAATTTTTTTAAAAAGTAGAGTTGGAGTATTTGATCCTACAACAATAAGATCCGGATTAAATTTGGTTTTTAGTAAATCAATTGTTTGTGTTATAATTTTGTAAAGCTGTGATTTTGATTTTTTACCATAAGGAAAGCTACTTTGATCAGCAAAATAGATAATTTCAGATCTTGTGGTTTTTTGAATGGGTCTAATGATGGAAAGTGACCCAAAACCTGAATCAAAGACTGCTATTTTTACCATTATTCACCTACTACTGTATGAGATTGTTAGCTAAATTTAGTCTAAAGTTGATCTAAATATACACCTCTCATTAAGAGCCCACTCTAAAAGTAGCCGACATGCCAAACTTCGATAAGACTTGGTCTCGAACAGAGTCCCCAAGTGTTACAGGCAAAATTCGGGATGCAGTAAAACCACAAGGCGCATTAAAACCACGAATTCAAAACGCAGTTAACAAGCTTCAGGTCCAAATTTCAAAAATGGATTCCATGTTAACAAGATTGCGTGAAAGGGATGCCCAACTCTTTCAAAGAATCGTGACAGCAATGCAGCAACATGAAACATCTGCAAGTAAAGTTTTGTCAAACGAATTGGCGGAAATCAGAAAAGTTACTAGGATGCTAGGTAATGCAAGAATGTCATTAGAACAAGTTCAATTAAGATTGACAACTATTCACGACCTCGGTGATGCGATGGTAGCAATTGGACCAGCAATGTCAACAATGAAGGGATTGAAATCATCCTTAGGTAAATTCATGCCAGAAGCTGACTCCGAATTGAACTCCATGACACAGACATTAAACGGCCTAATGGTGGAATCATTAGCCGGAGATTCATTCAACGTAGAATCTGGGGCTTCAAGCGAAGAAACAGAAAAGATTCTACAGGAAGCATCTGCAGTAGCAGAACAACAGATTGGAGACAAATTCCCATCTGTGCCATCCGCACCAGGGCCTTCGTCTCAAACCTCAACATCTACTTTTGAGTAGATTGAGAAAGCGATAGTTCATCCCCTTTCTTTTAATTATTTTAATTCCAGAGTTTCTCTTTGAAGGTCCACTTTTTGTTTAGGATAAAGTTACCAAATGCGGCTGTAAATACTGCTAGAATCAAAGCAATTGGATATGCAATTTGACTTGCTTCAACTAATGAGAATACCATACCTAATTGAACCAGTGCTCCTAATGAGCTAAATCCTACAAATTTACCGTATTGTGATAATGTCTTTTTGGTAGAGAAATCCTTGTCTTCAAAAGTCCAGTATTTGTTTAGAATAAAGTTGGTAGTCATTGAAGCAATAATTCCTATAATGTTTGCATGAAGATACCACATTTCTGAAAATCCACCTGCTAAAAGTAATGACATTAAGAAATTGATTCCAAGACCAGATGCGCCAACTGTATAGAATCTTGCAGCCTTTGAAAGGAATCTAACTGAAGGACGTTTTTCTTGTTTTCTTTCTGATTTTCCAAATCGATATAATCTCCATACAGATTTGGCATAATCAATTGCAGTTGATAGAGTTACCTTGCTTGAGCCAAATTGTCTATCAGTAAAGGTGTAAGGAATTTCCCTTACTGAAACACCCTTTGTTTTTACTAGAATCTCAAGAAGCATCTTGAAACCGATTGCATCAAATTTTAGACCTTTGATAATTGGTCTCTTGAATGCAAAAAAGCCCGACATTGGATCTAATGTTGAAACTCCAAGGCCTTTTTTGGCTATGACAGTAGCCAATTTACTCAATAGTTTTCTCTTTAGTGGCCAGCCACTGATTTTGCCTCCCTTTACATATCTTGATGCGACCACAATATCACAACGGTATTTTCTGAGAGCATCTAACATTCGAGGAATTATTTGAGGAGGATGAGAAAAATCACTATCCATTACAACTATGGTATCGCCTTTAGCCTGCTGAATTCCATTTAAGATTGCTGAGCTGAGCCCTTTCTTGGCAGTTCTATGAATTACATCAATAGTATAACCTGTAATTTTCTTGAATTCTTTAAGATAATTTTCAACAATTTTTCCTGTCCCATCTGGAGAGTTGTCATCTACCACTATTGCCTCAGCTAGGATATTTTTTGGCAAAAAATCTCCAATCGATTTTAGGATTTTCAGGATATTCTGGGACTCGTTATATGTTGGAATTATGATTGAAACCTGGGTGCCATTTCCAGAAACTAGCCTACCTTCCTCTGCCATGTGATCTACCCAAAAATCATGTAGATATTAATTTTTAATCAAACTTAGTCACGAAATAATCATCTAATTTTGATCACTGGGCGTTTCTTCCCAGGGGGTTATAAAATACTCGTATTTTGTCGGATGATTTGAAGATTCTTCTACCACATACCAAACGTTCAGTCTTGATTTTTCACCGGCGAGTTCATCGCAAGGTATGACCAAGGTCTTGCCTTCTCTATCATATTGCAATTTTTGGGCCAATTCGTTCGAGCGAATAAAGAATTGATGATCTATAATCAAATCAAATTTCTCCCCATGGACCTTGCATTCTCCATTTTTTTCCTCAAGGAGGGTAATTGGTATGGAGTTTTTTACAATCTCCCTTTCTCTAACCTCATCCCAATTTACGGGACCAAATTGGTCTATAAATTTGCCAAAAAGGGTATCTGAATTAATTGAATAATAAAGCCCTAAAATTACAAGGCCAACTGCAACCATTACGAAAATTTTTTGATTTTTAGATTTCATCCTTATTCACAATTTTTTTAAAATTTTTAGCATAAAAAAGAAGGGGGTTGGTGAACTCTAAGTTGTGCTTGAGGAAATATCAAAATTGTATGTGATATCCAGCGTTTCTCCAGCGTTGAGTTGTGTATCGGTGTTATCAATTATTGCAAACA
>JADFGC010000037.1:0-11544 GCA_022567895.1 Nitrososphaerota archaeon | reverse complement strand
TTCCAAATCTAGAACGAGTTTCGTGTTATGCAATGCCCATGAATGTTCTTAAAAAAACACCAGAAGAGCTAAAACAAATGTTTGATGCAGGTCTAAAAATGTTTTATTTAGGAATTGAAAGTGGTTCTGATATTGTTCTCAAAAAAGTAACAAAGGGAGCGCTAGGTCAAACCATAATCAAATCAGTAAAAAAAGCAAAGGAGGCAGGCTACACAATGTCTTGTATGATAATTCTTGGTTTAGGAGGAAAAAAGTATTCTAAAGAACACATCAAAGGAACTGCGGAAGTCATTAATGCGTCAACTCCTCACTATGTAGGGGCTCTAACATTATACCTAGAAAATGGGATTAAAGATGAATTTTTAACAAAATATAATGGAGAATTTGTTGCATTGTCTGATGATGAAGCATTAAATGAATTAGAAGAACTGATTAACCAAATTGATGTAAAGGATGAGATTATTTTTAGAACCAATCATGGTTCAAACGCTTACACCATAAAGGGAACATTTCCTCAAGACAAAGACGCAATGTTAGAAAAAATTTCTTGGATGAAAAATCATCCAGAAGCAATTAGACCAAAAGGTCTTAGAGGATTCTAAATTTAATTTTAATTTGCATTACAAATTATTCAATTAATGGGCCCACGGGGATTTGAACCCCGGATCTTCGCCGTGTAAGGGCGACGTCATAACCGATCTGGACTATGAGCCCAGCAAACTACCTCGTTAAAATCCATTTAAACTTTGAGAATATGTTTTGTAAAGATTTTGAAAAATGAAAAGTTTAGAAAAACAGTAAACATTACTATCGAAAACCAATGCTTAATAGATGGCTCATGATTTTTTATACCTCATGACAAATTTGATAGTTTCAAAATTTGGTGGTAGTGCAATTGGAGCAGATGGATTATCGGTTCCAATAATTATTCAAAGAATAAATGAATTGAAAAAAAATGCTAAAGTTATTGCAGTTTTTTCTGCGCCACTTACAATACAAAATGGAAAGACTAGATCATTAACTGATATTGTTTTAGATTTAGGAAGAAGAGCAGGAAACGGAGAATCACCAAATATTGATGAGGTAAAGCAAGCATACGAAAAAATTCTAGAATTAGTTAGTTCAAAAAATCAAGAAGAGTGTAAAAATGTCATTAATTCATACTTGGATAACACCAAAAAAGCACTAGATGAAGCAAAACAGAAAGGAGAATTTGCTGATGAAGTTCGTTCAAAGGCTTTAGCATATTCTGGCGAAATACTCATGTCTCAAGTCATGAATTACATCATGAGAGGACAGGGAATCAAATCAGGTGCCGTACAGTTAGATTCTTGGCCCATTATTACAGACAATAATATCGAGTCTACAAATTTTCTAGCATCAGAATCACTAGAAAAAATCCAACCACTAGAAAAATTACTTGATGAAAATGAGGTAGTTTCAATTGGAGGTTTTATTGGAAAGACTACAGATGGAATAATTACAACGTATGAACGAGGTGGTTCGGATCGTACTGCAGCAGATTTGGGAATTTTACTTCATAAAAAATTTGATACTTCAATTGATTTTGAAAAAGATAGTGCAGTTTTTTCGGCGGATCCAAAAATAGTTGGTGAGGGATTAAGTGAAGTTGTACAGCTATCCTACAATGAAGCACGATTAGCAGGAATGTTTGGAATGAAAATTCTCGATCCTATAGCTATCAAGGAGATAGTAGAACATGGGGTAGACATTCCAATAATTATTACAAATATGAAAGAACCAACCAAAATTACAACTATTAAACGAAAGCCTGATGCTCAAAATGGTCATCCGCTGAAAATAGTTACAGGAAAAAGAAATTGTGCCATATTAAGAATTGAAACAAAAACTGCAGAAAGATTGTTAGATTCTCTTGAAAACGATAAGCGATATAGTGAATTCATAATATTGTCACCCTATACAAAAGATGGAGTAGAATTTACTAGAATTTTGTTCCTTGATGGTGATTATGTAAAAAGAAATGAAAAATATCTACTTGGGTTTGACTCACTTGCTACTATTACCTACAACAGAGGAGTCATTACACTAATTGGAGATGAAATGTGGCGAGTTCAACAAATTGCATCAAAAGCTAGTGCAAAAATTGGTGAAGCAGGATTAAACATTTTGAATATGGATGCACAAGAAGAAACATCAAGAATAATTATCGTTGTAGAAGATTCTGGAAAAAATATTGAAAAAGCAATTGAAGCAATACATTCAGAAAGATCAAAAATTAAATTCGTTTAAATAAAAAACAAATTCACAAGGCGCTTCCGGTTTTTGCCAGAAGTGCCTAGGTGGGTTTGTTCTTGGACCTTTATCATGAATCAGTCCGGCGTTACCCAAAACACGCGTTAATTATTGTAAGCTATTCTGATATTTAGACCTGATCTATATAGAATATCAAGGTGTACGCTCGGCAATGAACCAAAGTACTAGTCCAATTCCAATCATCACATACCATTTGAAATTTCTTTTATCACCGAAAATTTTTGATGTTGCAAGTTCTTCATCTCGATAAATTGATTTTCGTATTTTTCTCATCTCAAAACCTTGACCAATTAATCCCATTACAAGTAATACAATTGCAACTCCACCCATTATCCAATCCATACTTATTGTAGATTTTTTTGAGAATATTTAGTTTCTAAAAGTGTGGCTGAAACTAAGACAATTCTTTAAATTACAATGATTTTTTTCATTCTCCTATGAAAGAAGTTGGAAAGATTTGGATGAATGGCAAACTTGTTCCCTTTAAGGACGCAAAAGTACATGTCCTTACCCATGCTCTGCATTATTCAACAGCTGTGTTTGAAGGAATAAGATGTTACAATACTAAAGATGGTTCTGCAATTTTCAGATTACCAGAGCATGTTGATAGATTATTTAGATCAGCAAAATTGTATTCAATGAAAATGAAATATTCAAAAAAACAGATTTCAGATGCAATAATCAAGACTGTAAAGACAAGTAGACTCAAAGAATGTTACATTAGACCAATTGCTTACTGCGGATATGGAGCAGTGGGGTTAACTCCTCCTCTAAATAACATAGATGTTGCTATTGCATGTTGGGAGTGGAAGATGGGTGAATCAAAAGCAGGAAAATTTTCTGGAGCAAAATGTAAAATTTCAAGCTGGATTAGAATTGATTCGAGATCACAACCCATGAAGGCAAAGGCTGCTGCAAACTATTCAAATGCAGCATTAGCTCGTGTTGAAGCTTTAGAAAATGGATACGATGAAGCAATCATGCTAAATTTTGATGGAAAAGTTGCTGAAGGGAGTGCAGAAAATATTTTCATTGTCAAAGATAATCAAATTTTGACTCCTCCTCTATCGACAGGTGCTTTAGAAGGCATCACAAGAGACAGTGTAATTCAGATAATTGAAGAAAATGGTGGATATATAGTTGAATCTGATTTGGAAATAGATGATTTGTACTCCGCAGATGAAGTGTTTATGACAGGAACTGCAGCAGAGGTAAAATCAGTAACTCAAATAGATAATGCAAAAATAGGAAACGGAAAACTTGGTAAAATTACTAAAGCATTACAAAAATCCTTTACAAATGTTGCAATGGGTAGAGATGAAAGATTCCTTCCTTGGCTCACATACATTTAATGTGAGTTTTTTATTCTAAATACAGCAAGGTAATTGTAAATGGAATCCTGTTCAACTGGCAATTCACAAGAAATCTGTTGGTTTTGTATAAAAGGAAGGCATGATGAATGTATGAAAGAGATTCCAGTAGATGGAAAATCTGAGGGACCTCATGACTGTACTTTTGATACAAAAATGATCACTTGCAAGTGCAAGCATTAATCAAAAATTTTTCAAAATAAAGCGGGTCTAGAGGGATTCGAACCCTCGACAGCCGGATTAAGAGTCCGGTGCTCTACCTGGCTGAGCCATAGACCCAATAAAATTAGCAAACGCTAGATTCGTTATTAACGTTGAGTTAAAATTAATTCTAGTGTGTGATTTTTGTTTCTATTTCGTTATATTTTTCTAAAATTGCTGTAAGTACAGTTGATACTGGAACATTGTTCATTTTTTTCTTTTCAGCTAATAGTTTTTGGTATGCATCAAGTGTAATGTAAACTGGTATCGAACCATTTCCTTCAAGCAAACCTCTAACTTTGTAAAGAGCGGTTTCCATTCCTCTTGCTGCTGATTTTGCAAACTTTGCCTTGTCCAAAATACTTCCAAGTGGACCAAATGGCATTTTATAATCAACAGTCATTGTAACTTTAGTTAAATTATCACCTAATGATTTGAATTCAGTTGTAATTTGCCATTTCTTAAATGGACCCTCTATCATTTTTGCACTGATTCTTTCATCTCTGACAAATTCAGTTGTTTCACAATCCCATTCTAGTCTTTTTCCGTTAAAGTCACCAATAATTCTAAATGTTGTGCCAACTCCCATTCCTTCCTTGATGTCCATTGGAATAACTGTCATGCCAACTCCTTTGTCAGACATTTGATCAGTAACATGTTCTGGTCTTGCAAAATAGGTAAAGACCGTATCAACAGGAACTTTAACATCAATTGATTTACTTACGACGGTCAACGTTTGGTTGTTTTGCCAGTCTGGATTTAAAGGTTTTGTCAATTTTTTGATTAGAGATTCCTTTACAATATATTAATCAAAATTCCATAATTTTATGAAAATGAAAAGTCAGCTTTGGTTGGCAGTTTTAGTTTTTTTTATATTTTCATCGATCGCAGTTTCTGAAGTAAGCGCCCATTCTTTATTTAATTCCGCAGAAGAATTTTTGGGCGGGTACAGAGTTCAAGTTGCAACACAGCCAGAATTTCCTAACATTGGAGAAAATTCTCAAATTTTGTTTAGAGTGACAGATGGTGATTTTAATGAGGTATATAGATTCTCAATGGGTATTAGAGTTTTTTTTAACGATGAACAGGTTTACACATTTCAACAAAAATCCCATGAGGGATCCCATTGGGAAACAGATTTTGTTTTTGAAAGACCAGGAAACCACATCTTTAAGGTAGATCTTTATGATATGCCAGGCGCAAAAGAGGTACTTACCTATACCTTTAACATGAGTACACAAAGTCCATTTGGATATATTTTTTTCATTAGCATAACTGTTGGTGCAACAATATTTACAATAGTTATGGGCTACATTTACCTGCCAAAAATATTGAAATCTCGTTCTAAATTTTAGTTTGAATTGAAGCCTTCGATAATCTAAAAGCAAACAATGTCGTTAAAAGAACCATTGCAAACAATAAGATTCCAATTCCTAGATGAACCGCAACTAATACAGCATGAAGTTTTAGATCAATCACTATAGCACCTAGTGCAATTTGTGTTACAACAAAAACTGCAGCTAAAGAGCTGGTGATCTTTATTTTCCAATCAGCGTTTTTTGTTATCCAACATCCAATTGTTGTTGCAATAACAAGTATTCCAGTAGAAGCTGCAATCAGTCTATGTGTCCATTCAATAAAGTATTCTTCATTTGGAAGAATTCCATTTGGGCAAAGTGGCCAATCAGGACATGTGAGACCCAAGCCAGCTGCTGAAACGTATCCACCAATAAACATCAATGAATACAAAACTATCAGCGATGTTAATGCGAGATATTTTAAAATCAAAATTAATCTTGTGTCTAATTCACTTGAACTGTTCCTATCATCCAAGGATGAACCATGCAGAAATAATCATAGGTTCCAGCTTCATCAAATGTATGCTCAAATGTTGTTCCTGCCATAAACAAACTACTATCAAATGTTCCATCTGGCCCATCAGATGGAGTGCCACTTGTAACTGTGTGAGCTGCTGTATCATCATTTGACCATGTTACTGTTTCACCTGCGTTGATTTTTACCTGTGATGGAAGGTAACATTCGCTTGTTTCATCACATCCTGGAACGCCAGAACCTTCAGGAACTGAAATTGTTCCAGTGAATGGTCCAATTGCTTTTGGTGGTGAAACTGTAATTGCAGGTTCGGGTTCTGCCAGTAGTTCTGTCTCTGGAGTTGTCATTTGAGCTGAAGGCTCATCAGAAACATCACCTACAATGATTTTTCCCACCATTCCTTGTTCTCTATGGCCTGGAACTGTACAGATGTAATAGTAAACTCCTTCTTCAGCTGGAATAAATTCTGAGGTTCCACCTTCTCCAGGCCTTAGTGGATTGCTTGCACTTGCAATTTGGCTTCCAGTAATAATTCCGCTAAATCCTTCATCTTGAGCAGTAACACCAAAGGAATGAAATGATTTTCCATCATTTACAACATCAAAGATAATTTTATCGCCAACTTCTGCATTGATTGTGGGATTGTTGTCAGGATCACCGGGCAGTGCATTAAAAGCTAAAGTTCTAAAATCTGAAGATTCGATAAATGAAAGAGAGATAGGAATTTCCACTCCTGTTGCAACAACAGCTGGTGCTTCTGGTTCAGCAGCACTTCTCATTATAACCACTGGTGCTGGTGATGAAATCCAATAGTCCCACATACCAAAAAAGATTGCACCGCCAACAACACAAATGCCAAGCATTATTGCCATCATTTTGGCAGTTCTTTCACCTGATGTTCTGAAAATTACGGGTTCTGGTTCGCCTTTTGGATGTTCAGTTTCAGTTTGACTCATTTTCTTCACTTAATGATGGGGGTTCTTTTGTTGATGTGGATAATAGTATTTTCCTCCAAGTTCAAATGGATCATCCATGTTTGCTAGCTTGCCTCTTGCAGAACTATAGATCATGTTACCCAAGAATATCACCATTCCAACTAGAATTATTATTGCACCGATTGTTGCAATTTGATTCATCGCAATCCATTCAGGGATTGGCGGATAGTCGTAAACTCTTCTTGGCTGTCCATACAATCCAAGTAGGTGTTGTGTAAAGAATACTAGTACTGCTCCGACGAATGATAAGACAAAGTGAACTTGTCCCAATTTTTCGTGATACATTCTTCCTGTGACATATGGGAACATGTAGTAGAGAAATGCAATAGAACCAAATGCAATAGTTCCAAATACAAACAAGTGGAAGTGCCCAACAACCCAATACGAATCGTGTGTTACAAAGTCCAATGGCATCGCACTATTGACTACACCGCCTGCTCCTGCTGCGAAGAACAATGCAATTCCACCAACTGACCACATCATTGGTGAAGCATATTTTGCTCTACCACCCCACATTGTGGCTAAAAAGTTGAAAACGTGCATAGCTGATGCAGGAACTGCGGCCAAAGTTCCTACCATGAAAACAGTCTTCTCTGTAAATGACATGCCGGTTGCATACATATGGTGAGCCCATGATGCAAATGATACAATAGCCAACAATACGAATGCAAACACGCCAGAATTATAGCTGTAAATTGGTTTTCTTGAAAATCTTGGAATTATTTCATACATCATTCCAATTGCCGGAATTACAAGGACGTAAACTTCAGGATGGAAAGTAAACCAAAACAGGTGTTGATATGCAACAGGATCTCCACCAACTGTAGGATCAAAGAATCCTGATACTCCCAATCTATCTGTAAGCAACATCAATAATGCCGCTGCAAAGGTTGGAATTGCTACTAAAATAATTAAACTTGCTGACAAAAATGACCAAGCCATAAGAGGAACCTGACCAAGTGACATGTCAGGGTGTTTGCATTTTAAGATTGTAACAACAAAGTTGATTGCACCTAAAACAGATGATACTCCAAGAATTTTTAGTCCGAAAATCCACATGTCAGCTGCTGGTGCAGGAGAGCTGATTACAGAGTATGGTGGAGTTGCATACCAAGTAAAGTCTGCAAATCCAAGCCAGACTAATGCAGCCGCTGGCGGAATCATCCAAAAAGCAATTGCATTAAGTTTTGGATATGCCATGTCCTTGTATCTTACCATAATTGGGACAAAGTAGTTTCCAACTGCTGAAGCAAATGGTAAGATAAACAAGAAAATCAAAGTTGTGCCGTGAACTGTAAACATTCTGTTAAATGTCATAGAGTCAGCTATGATCTGTGTTCCCGGCAGGAATAATTCTATTCTAATTGCAATTGCAAGTGCACCACCCATAAACAGAAAAGCTAATGATAAGATGAGGTATAGTAATCCAATATCTGTGTGATGTGTTGAGAACATTATTTGCCAAATAGGTCTTGGCCGTTGTAATTCTAGAACCATTTTTTACATTCTCCCATCCATTAGTTCAGCAGAATTAGTTAGTTTCATGATCCCTCCACAATGAGTTTTGCTCTCATATTATAATGAATTAAACCACAATATTCTCTGCATTGAATGTCATGCTCACCAGGCTCAGTTGGTGCAAACCAAACCGTATGTACCCTCCCAGGTATGGCATCCATCAAAACAACATAATCATGTATGTTAAATGAGTGATTGACGTCTTTTGACGTTATCTCAAATTTGTAGGCTTTACCAGCTTGAACATGTAATTCTCCAACTTCTTTTGTTCCATCTTCATGTTCAAATGACCAGAACCATTGTTGTCCTACGACTTTGATAACTTCTGCATCTGCAGGAATATGTTCTATTAAACGTTCTACATTCCATGCTTCTGCTCCAACCCAAACTAAAAGTGCCACTACAACACCAATGTAAATCCATTCAGGCCATGTTGAATGATGTCCCATCTATTTACCACTCTCCGGCTTTTTCATACTCTGTTGGTGTAGCCTTTGGATTTGATTCTCTAAATCTCCAAACTAGCCATACCATGGTTCCAGAAACTACGGCACCAATTGTAAATGCAACTACCATCATTCTAAAAAATAAATTCCAAATTACTGTTCGACGATCAAGGTATTTGCCTGGTTCATCCTGAGCAAAAGCATATTCTAACGATGGAATGATTACAAGAATTCCTAATATGAAAAGTAACCCAATTATGCTTCTCATTCCCAGATGAAATGCGTGACCTGAAAATTCTATTTAAGGGTTTTGAAGATTTTCAGCTACCATTCCTGATCGAAACGCGATGAATCCATTGCATTGATAGCTTTGACTGACAGTTTTCCTCCTTCTTCACGAAAAACTGTTAGAGAACCATTTGCAATAATTAATTCAAACAATGATTGAGGTTTCAAGTCCATAACTGTTGAAAGCATTGCTTTTATTGGGTCCATGTGAGTTACAAGAACCACGTTTTCGCCTTTGTGTTCATTTAAAACATGATCAGCAATACTTAGAACGCGTTTTTTTACTTCAGAAAATGTTTCGACACCATTGTGGGCAATTTCAAGTTGACCTTCATAGAATTTTAAGAAAACATTTCCATGACTTTTAAAAATTTCGTCATATGGGAATCCTGTAAATTTTCCCATGTCTAATTCATTTAGTCTCTCATCAATTTTGTAATCAACAGAGTTATGTTTTGCAACAATTTCTGCAGTTTTTTGCGCTCGCTCTATTGGGCTTGAATAAACTGTAGAAATTTTCATTGGTTTGAGATATTTTGCAATTGCTTTTGCTTGGTTTATTCCATCGTCTGTAAGCGAAACTCCCGGTGTCCTTCCTGCTAATACTCGCTTGACATTATTTTCTGCTTGACCATGTCTTAGAAAAATTATAGATCCCAAGTTCGACTCGAATACCAAATAGAGATAATAATAACATTGCCAGACTGTAATAGATGAAAATTGGGATCGTTGGTGGAACTGGTGGAATGGGAAAAGGTTTCGCACTACGATGGTGTATTAATCATGATATTTTGATTGGTTCTCGAGATGCAGCTCGTGCTGCAAGCTCTGCAGAAGAATACACGAACATTGCAAAAGAAATTCACGGACAAATTAACGGTAGTATTAGTGGTAATGATAATTCTTCAATTGTAAAAGAAAGTGATGTGTTAATTTTATCCATTCAGTACGAGCATATTGATTCTGTATGTTCTGAATTACTTCCACACGTCAAAGATAGTTGTGTTGTTGTATCCCCAATTGTTCCAATGACAAAAACTGATATTGGTTTTGAATTCATACCTATGAAGGAGGGAAAACCATTTTCTTATCAACTAGTTGAAAAATATATGAAAAACAAATCAAAACTTGTTTCAGCTTTTCATGTTATTTCAGAGAAAAAATTGGCAGATCCAACCATACCATTAGATTATGATATTTTTGTCTGTGGTGATGACAAAGATTCTGTTAATGTTGTAAATGGATTAATCAATGAAATCAAAGGTTTGCGGCCAATTTACTTGGGGCCCGGTGCTTTGTCCTATATGACAGAGATTGCAACTCCATTATTGCTCAATGCAATGATCAGAAACAAGCTAAAAAATCCTGGAATAAAAATAGTATAAAATTTTGTAAAACAATATGAGTCCAGTATACACCAGACGTGGAAGAAATTGGTATACTGCAATGGGTACCCTTTTCATAATTATGGCGACAATTGTTCTAGTACGACAAGTTATTCTATGGAGTCCAGATTTTGTGATACAGTTTTTGTTAAACTCTGAAATTACTAATGAAAAGATATCAATGGGGATGATAGCATTTGGTGTTTTTTTGATTGCAATGGGATTTAGAAAAGGATATGACGAGCCAAGATAATTTTTTGAAAACTCAAAAAGTCTTGCGACTTGCTACAATTGACCAAAAAGGAACGCCTCACATCGTTCCTGTGTGGTATCTGTATAGCCAAAAAAAATTCTATATTGGTACAAACACAAGGACTGAAAAGGCAAAAAACTTGAAGAAAAACAAACGGGTTAGTTTCTGTATTGATGTTGGAATTCATTCTCCAAAAATTTATGGCGTAATGGGAAAAGGAAATGCAAAATTGATTCTAGAAAAAAACAAAGTTTCATTTCAAAAAAAATTTTAAAACGATATTTTCAAACCTTAGAAAATAAATCTGCTAAGGAATTACTTGATGATACTGATTGCATTATTGAAATTACTCCAAAAAAATTATCAACTTGGAGTTTTTAGCTCATAAATTCTTCAATTTTGTTTAATGCGGAATCGAGTTTTTCTAGGCTTGGCAAAAACACTAGTCTAAAGTGCTCACTTCCATACTTTTTGCCAAAGCCAGAACCATAAACAGTCAGAACACCTTTTGATTCTAGCAGTTTTAGGACAAATTCTTCATCAGAAGCATACTTGTTGTTCTCAATTTTTGGAAAAGCATAGAATGCACCTTTTGGGTTAGGACAAGACAAACCTGGAATAGAATTTAGTCTTTTTACTACCAAGTCTCTTCTTTTTTTTAGCTCTGAAACAAACTCAGAAATGTATCCTTGTGGTCCGCGTAATGATTCAAGTGCAGCATGTTGGAAGGGCAGATTTGATGCAATTCTAACTCTAGCAAGTTTTGGTAAATTTTCTTTAATTTCATCTAGTTTTGGTGATTTGTTAAAAGCAAGATACCCAAGACGCCATCCTGTCATTAAATGTACTTTGGAAAAACCATTTAGAACAATTACAGGAGAGTCACCTGCTACTTTTCCAATTCCTGTAAATTTTTCATCAAACACTATTTGATCATAAATTTCATCACAAAGAATGTAG
>JADFGC010000081.1:0-3194 GCA_022567895.1 Nitrososphaerota archaeon | reverse complement strand
ACAGTTTTTGGTGAAAGATGTCTTTTGAGCTCACATGTTATCTTTGATTTGCCTCTAATTTCTAAAATCAAGTTAATTTTTGATACCGAACCTGAAGTCAATTTGTTGTTTAGAATTATTGGAATATATAACCGCTTTCAGGAAAACTGCTTACTTGTCGTCTGAATCAAATAATCAGGAGTTAGCGGTAGATAAAGAGGTCGAAGAGCAGGTTTCTGAATCTTTAGAAATTGAGCAAAAAACAAATACAGGTCTTACAAAAGCTCTTGATACTTATCGAAAAATAGTTGAGGCTAAAAAAGAATTAACTGAAAAGGAACAAGCAGATTTAGAAAAAAAACTCAAAGAAATTGAAGATAGAGAAATAATTGATGCTGATCCAATAATACATGAACCTGTTGAGATTCCAGTGGAAAAAGGAAAAATAACAATTGGCCCTCCAACTCTAACTAGATTTGAAAAGGCAAGAATAGCGGGGGCAAGAGCTTTGCAGTTATCACTTGGGGCACCACCATTTATACCAATTCCTAAAACTGCTAGAATATCACTTGATATTGCAATGGAGGAATTAGAAAAAAGAGTCATTCCAATTGTAATTAGAAGAGTCTTACCAAATGGAGATTATCAAAACATCCCCATTGACTATTTTAAGTAATGGATGAATCATCGATAAAATTTTTAACGCTTGAAAAATTCAACAGAGTATCTAATGCTTAGGGAAGAGGAAAGAAAAGACGTTTCCATGGATATTTCCCAAGATGATGGCAACGATTTTGTTTTCTATGTTGGAAATGAACCAGTAATGCAAATTGCCGTGGATTTGATCCCCAAAATTGGCAAAGGTGGAAAACTCATTCTCAAAGCCAAAGGTCATTCAATTCCAAATGCAGTAGCAGTTGCCAATATCCTAACAGAAAAAATGCTAAAAGGTACTTCAAAAATTCAAAAAATTCTTGTAGACAGCGAAACTTAAGAAGGTATGGGAAGAATGCTTTCTACAATTGAAATTATAATTTCTAAAAATTAAGCTAATAAACAGAACCTGGTCCTTTTAGAAGCATATTTTCACATTCTTTGCATACTTTTTCGTCAATATCTGTTTCAAGATTATGATGAATGTCGCAAATTAACAAACTTGATTTTATGTAATTACAAAGACCAATGAATTTTGATAAATTTGACGGCGTGTATGCCATATCAGATGAAAGACTATCAGTTAACTCATCAACCATTTTAGAAACTTGTTCTTCTGCAAGTAGTTTTTGAATTAGTTGTGGGTCACCTCTTGTTCCTCTAATATAATTACTAACAGCTGCTTGTGTAACACCTAACATCTTTGAGATTTCATCTTCTCTAATTTTATGATCCACTGCAAGTTTTTTTGCTAAAATAGCGCGAAGTGCAGGAATTAGTGTCTTTGATTCAATTTCAGCTGGAAGTAGCAACATAAGAAAAAGGTCTTGTATGGAATTTAAAGTTATCAATCAAAATTGCTGTCACGAAAGTAGATTACAATCACAAAATGAATTAGGCTAACCTATTATATTCTTCAAGAGATTAAGCAGCCTATGGATGCAGCGAACGAGCTTTATGACATTCTTGAAAAGGCAATTTTAACTTGTAAATCAAAATCAATTGCACTTTCAGGAGGGTTAGATAGTTCTATTCTTGCATATCATTTAAGGAATAAAAAACCACAAGCAATTGCAATTATAGCTAAAGACTTTCTTGCTACAGATCTTACATACAGTCAGCTTGCTGCCAAAGAATTTGATATTCCGTTTAAAATTAAATCTGTTACAACTGAGGAACTGCTGATAGCATTAGAAGAATGTATAAAAATTCTGAAAAATTTTAACGATATTGAAATTAGAAACTCCGTTGTTATGTATTTAGCATTAAAAGAAATAAAAAATTTTAACGAAAAATATCTTTTAACTGGTGATGGAGCAGATGAATTATTTGCAGGATATAGTTTTTTTTTAAAAAAATCACAAGTAGATCTTGAAAAAGATTTGAAGAGAATTTGGTCTATAATGCATTTTCCTTCACTAGAAATAGGAAAAGCCTTAGGAATTACAGTTGAATCTCCTTTTTTAGATGAGACAGTTGTTGAGTTTGCAAAAAAAATCCCTGTAAAACAAAAAGTTGGAATAAAAGATGGGAAAAAATATGGAAAATTTATTTTACGCCAAATATATGAAGATAAAATTCCAAAAGCTATAGTTTGGAGAGAAAAATCTCCTCTTCAAGATGGGGCTGGAACAGTAGGGCTGACAGAGCTTTTTAACAGCGTAATTATTGATTCCATATACCAAGAAAAGAAAAAAACTATTCTTGAATCTGATGGAGTTCAAATTAGAAGTAAAGAATCACTTCACTATTATGAAATTTACAGAAAATACTTTGATGAACCTTCAAAATTGCATTCTTCTGATGACAAATGTCCATATTGCCAATTTTCAGTAGGGTTTGATTCTAGATTTTGTAGAATGTGCGGAGCTTTTCCAATCTAGACTTTTTTCCTATATTTTTTTGGTTTTTTCAAGAAAATTTTTCTGCAACCATCGCAGCAAAAATAGTATTTTTTTCCATCATACTCATGTTCTACGGCAAGACTTTGATCTAATTCAATTCCACAAACTGGATCAACTGGCATAAAAATCAACTTTAATTATTTCTATTTATGTATTGGTTTTGAAATTAAGATATCAGTTGTTTAAGTAAACTTGAAAATTCGTTTTCGTCTATTGGAGGAATTTTCATGATTTCTAGATTTTCATTAACATGTGATTCCAATTTATGACCAACTAAAGGAGCAAGAACTCCAGGTGATGAGCGTATGAATTGCAAAGCTCGTAAAGATGGTTTAATGTTTCCAAATTCTGGCATTACGCCAGGAGCCAATAATTTTCCTTGCATTAATGGTACGCTAGTAAAAACACCAATTCCAAATTCTTGTGCAGCATTTAAAATTGAAATTTGTTTTCCATGAACAGTTTGATTTTTTTTCATCAATGCTTGATCAAGATGCAGGTTATATGGTAGTTGAATAAATCTAAATCCATGGTTTTCCCCACCAACTTGTTTTGCTAAATCGATTGTATTTTCAAGAGAGAGAAATTGAGGATTATCTGAATCTACTCTGTAGCACTCCCATGTGGCCATTCCATAGAATCGAATTTTTTTCTCTT
>JADFGC010000036.1:0-11751 GCA_022567895.1 Nitrososphaerota archaeon | reverse complement strand
AAATTAACCCTGCAAGTGGTGCAGTAGAAGAACAAAATCCAAAATTCCTTAAAGTTGGAGATTCTGCAATAGTAACTATTCGACCAGTAAGACCAACTCCTATTGAAACATTCCAAGAATTTCCAGAGATGGGGAGATTTGCACTACGAGATATGGGTGCAACAATAGCAGCTGGAATCGTTAAAGAAATTACTGAAGAACAAAAACTATAGGGAAGAGTAGATGACTCAATCTGCTCGAATCAAATTAACTAGCACCAATCTGCCCAAATTAGATGACGTTTGTAGCGAAATTATGGGAATAGGAAAAAAAACTGGTGTTAAAATTAAAGGCCCAACTCCACTTCCTGTAAAAAGACTACACATTGCAACAAGAAAATCCCCTTGTGGAAGTGGAACTGAAACATATGAAAAATGGGAAATGAGAATGCATCGAAGAATTATTGATATCAGCGCTGATGATAAAGCAATAAGACAATTGATGAGACTAAAAATCCCTGACGATGTTTACATCGAATTATCCTTAAAGTGAGTTTGTTAGCCTTAAATTATAGATGAATTTAGTGAACAATAATGACTGAAGAAAACTTAGAATCAGAAGCGAGTGCTCCAATGGAATCAACTGAACCAATAGAAGCCACAGCTCCTGAAGAAAAGTTTGATGTAATCTATTCTTGTCTAAGATGTGGCACTACTGTTCCAAATTCTGAGCTGAGTAGATTGCCGGAAATAAAATGCATTTGTGGATTTAGGGTATTCACCAAAGCAAGAACCCCCATAGTAAAATCAATTAAAGCGATTTAATCTCGGTCTTTTTTGTAACTGTGTTTTCTCTGTAAGTGAGTTCTCATTTCTTCCATACTAGAAAACGTTTCATTGCATGCTTTACAATCGTATGGTAGATCTTTATAATGAACAACTTGTTGATGCTGCATTAGCTCTTCTTGCTGTGAAAACTTTCTATGACATGCTTCACATTCAAATTTTTTAAAAAATTTCATTATCCCAATTCATCTTTTTTTGAATCCCAACAACTTCTGCACAGCTGTCCTTCAATTTTCCATTTTCCTTTAGGATTATGTCTAATCAAATCTAGCTTTGCCCCACATAAACTGCAAAAGTTCTTTTTTATGTTAAATAATTCTTCTTTTTTATCAAAACATTCCTTGCATAACAAACCTTCCATGTCCCACTGCCATCTTGGTTCCCACAAATCTGTAATCTTTTTTGTAGTTCCACAACTTACACATGGTTGTCTGATCTTTCCTTCATAGAATTCTTTCATCTTATCAACATGACAATCACCACAAAGTGGCCCTTTGATTCGCCATTCTCTTTTTGGTTTGTGTTTGTGTGTAAGCTCTTTGTTACATATAGTACAATGAGCTGGTTTTTTGCTAAATAATCCCATTTTCTATTACACTATTTTCTCCATTTAAAAAACATAATATTTTTTCACAATATGAATGAAAACAAAAATGAACGAAATGACCTAATTTAGGCCTCATTTAGTATTTTTTCAATGGCTTGACTAAGATTTAACATGCCATGTTTTTTGCCATACTTTTCAATCTTTTTGTATTGTTCATTAGTAAAGCAAATTGGCATTGAACGTTTTTCCATGAATAGCATTTTCTTCTGGAATTAATATCCTTTATGCTTAGAAAGATATTTGATACGGTTTAAAAAAAAGTTAGCAAATGCCAAAACGACATCAAATTTTGATAATAGGTCATGACAAACATGGATTCACTCCAGAACATGAAAAGGTTGCATATGAAACAGGAGCTGAAGTTGCAAAATCTGGATCTGTTCTAATCACTGGAGGTCTTGAAGGAGTAATGAAAGCTGCTTGTCATGGTGCACAAGATGCCGGAGGAATTACAGTTGGAATAATTCCTCAAGATGATTCTTCATTTGCAAATGAATATTGTGACATTGTAATTCCAAGTGGAATGGGATTCACAAGAGATTTTCTTAATGCGCTTTCTGCTGATGGCATCATAATAATTGGTGGGGGTTCTGGAACTTTAGCTGAAGTTTGTGCAGGATATATGCAAAAAAAACCAATGGTTGCAATAAAAAACACTGGAGGGGTTGCAGCTCAGTATGCAGACAAGTATGTTGATTCTAGAGAACATGTAAAAATTATTGGTGTTGATTCTCCACAAGAAGCAGTAAAAACAATTTTAGAAAAAATTACTGCATAGAAACAAGTAGTGGATCAGGTTCATAAAACTGACCATGTTTTTCTGCTAACTGTTTTAATTCCTTTACAATGTTTGCCATACCATATTCTTTTGCAGTTTCAAAAAGTGGTTTTTTTAATCCTAATCCTAACTGTGCAGCCTTTTCAATTTCTGGAATATCACTTGCACCGTTTGTTACAAGCCATGCGGCATTGTTTAGAATGTTTGCAAGAATCTGAATTGGATTGCATTTTTCTGCAAGCTCTTCAGATAAAGGAATTCTTTCGTATTTATCGCCTGAATATTTGTAAAACCCCTCTCCAGATTTTTGTCCAAGTTTCTTTTCATTGAATAATTGTTCAATTTTTGGGTGAGGGCTGATGACTTTTTTGTCACGCAAGTGCATTTCAGTTGTAGCCTTGTGAATTACATCCATACCAGTAAAATCAGCTAACTCAAAAATTCCCATAGGAAATCCAAGTTTGAATTTTACTGCAGAATCAATCTCTGTTTGTTGAATTCCCTGTCTATCCATAACATAACATGCTTCATGAACTAGTGGAATGAATAATCTATTAATAATAAATCCTGGAACATCTTTTCGACATAGAACTGCTTCTTTTTTCACTGACTTGACATAATCTTGTGTCATGTCTATGACTTCCTGTGAAGTTTTTTGTCCTGGA
Organism: Nitrososphaerota archaeon; assembly: GCA_022567895.1. GTDB lineage: Archaea > Thermoproteota > Nitrososphaeria > Nitrososphaerales > Nitrosopumilaceae > DRGT01. The sequence goes on along the minus strand of JADFGC010000036.1, from coordinate 8,877 downwards.
ATAACCTCGACTAGTTTCATTAGTTGCGGTGGATTGAAAAAATGAATTCCGATGAATTTTTCTGGTCTACTTGTAGTATTTGCGATTTCTGTAATAGGTAATGTACTTGTATTTGATGCAAATATTACATCCTTGCTGGCAACTTGATCAAGTTCCGCATAAACTTTCTTTTTTAAATCCATTATTTCTGGAACTACTTCAATAACAAGCTCGCAATCTTTTACAGCATCCTTTAGATCCACTACTGGTTTTATTCTAGAGTAAATGTCATTTGCTTGGTCTTGAGAAATTTTTTCTTTTGAAACAAGCTTGTCTAAACTCCACTTGATTTTTTCCATCGCATTATCTAGAAATTTTTGTTCAATGTCACGGAGTACAACATTATATCCTGCCATGGCAGAAACTTGAGCAATACCATGTCCCATAATACCCGAACCTAAAACTGTGATATTCTGTAAGTTCAACAAGATTCGAAATTACTAGTATCCTTTATAATGTATTTCAAAATCTTAGTGAATGTTGGGGCTCTTTAAGAAGAAAGAAAAAGCAAACGAAACAAAATGCAAAGAATGTGGTCTTGAACTTCATGACCCTGAACGTCTAAAAAGACACTCGAAAAAAGCACATGGAAATGTTCCAGAGAAAAAAATGGACCCAAAAGGTGGTTCAGATGGTGGAATGTGGTAAAATGGAATTAAGTCATGGATTGCATCTTTTGTAAAATTGTAAATGGTGAAATTCCAGCAAAAGTAATTGACGAAACTGAAAAATCATTGGCATTTTTGGATGCATTTCCACTAACTAAAGGCCATTCCCTTGTTATACCAAAAAATCACTATGAGAGGATGCAAGAAATTCCTCCAGAAGAAAATGCAGAACTATTTGAAACTGTTAGAAGAGTTCTATCTAAAGTTGACAAGCTTACAAATGCAACTCTGGTAGCTCTTCACAACGGGAAAGATAGTGGTCAGGAAGTTCCTCACGTTCACATTCACTTGATTCCTAGAAGCAAAGAAGATTCAGCTGGACCAGTTCACAGTATGTTTAAGAATAGACCAAAACCTTCAGATGCAGAATTTAATGAATTGCTTGAAAAATTAAAAAGATAAATCACAGTGGATAGAATCTTTCTTTCGTATCTTTATTTTCTACAATTATTGCTTTAGTGGGACAGGTTTCTGCCGCATTCATTATTTTATTGAATCCAGCTCCTCGAGGATTGATCACTTTGGATTTTGGATTAAATCGTGTATGTTTATCAATACTGAAAACTTCAGGAGCGATTGTTTCACAACTGCAACACGCAATACACAAACTTGGATCAACATCAACGAAAAGATTTGGCTGCTTATTCGACTCCTTTGTTTTTTCAAATTCTTCTTTGGGAGTAGAATTAATCGTATCCTTATATTCTTCCCAAAACTTTCTTTCGTACTCTTTCCAAAAATCAGGATTCGATTCTTCAAAATCTTTTGTGAATCTACCCCAATCCTCTTCAGGTGTTTTTCCTGGTGAAGGACCCCATTTAGAACGGTCTTTGAAATTTTGTTTTTTCTTTGTTATAGTTTCAGTATAAGTCCATTTTGCGGTTTGGTTTTTTCTAGGACTTTTGTGTTCTTTTTTCAGACAATGGTAAGCTTCAGTGATTTTTTTGAATTCCTTGCCATCATTTTTCCTTCTGTCAGGATGGAATTCTAACACTAATTTACGATAAGCTCCTTTGACATCTTCAAATGAAGCATCTGAATTAACACTGAGGGTTTGGCATGCCTGCTTTACGTTCACTTGATATCTGATACTCGTCATATGTTAAAAATAATTTCATTATAGAATTTTCGATACTTTGTTCTTGAAATCTGATTCAAACCAAGTTGTTTTCGGTTCTTTGTTCTTTATTGGAGAGGAATTGATAGCAATGTGAGAAAAATCCTGTCTTTTGTTTGACGACCCATGGGTGTGAAGTTCTTTTGCTGGTATGTATGCAATGTCCCCAATTTTCAGTGGAATACTTTTGATCTTTTTTATTTTGAATTTTGATCTGCCTTTGCTAGTTTTTCTGTAATATGACAAAACACCTTTTCCTTTTGTAACGATAAGAGTTTGACCTCCTTGATGATGATGTAATTTTGTTATTGTGCCTTTTTTGAAAGTAACATGGTAAATTCTGTGCTCAGGTGATTTAACATTAGAAATCTCTCTGGCATACACTGGCCCAGTAAAATAGTTTGAGCTTACCTTTCTGATTTTTCCTTTTGAAAAAATATTTTCCTTCAAAACTTTCATCCCTGCTTCTCACATTTTTGTTACGAGTATATTTTCTTTAGCAATTACAATATGATTATAATAGAAGACCAAGACTATTCTATTGAATTCATTTGGGCAAGGAAAAATACGAAACAAAAACTATAGTTTTAAAAAAACACATGGATGATGATGTTGCTCGAGAAATCATTGAAGAGAAGAAGACAACAATTTTTCGAAAGCACTTAAGAAAACCAAAACCTGACGAAGTACACATTCATTCTCTTGAACTTTACTATGAAGCAATTTTGATGATATCTGGAAAATACACTGCTAACTATTTTCGTAAAGCTACTCACACAATTTCTGTTGATTATAATGTTGGAGAAATTGTTTTAGGCGAAGGAGTGTTTAAGATTAAGAAAAAATCTTCAATTGCAAAGGCACTAGCTAAAAAAAGCAAAAACAAAGTGGAATTGCCATTAGATGAACATGTGTTTATCGACGAGGAAGGAGAAATGGCTTTTGATCATCATGGAAAAGAAATACGTTTTCCCTTTAAAATTAATTCAAAAACTATTGAAAATTTTCCAAATCAAGTATTACAAGATCCTAGAGTACATGTTCGAGAATCAGAATTAACTCATACACCTGTTATCAAAAAACTTGAATCGAAACTGAAAGAATCTCTTGACAGTGGTATTAGGAATTTAACAGATGAAATAATCATTAACAAAATCACAAAAATTTATGTTCCAATTTTTGAAGCTAGGTTAGTCGGTCCTGAAAAAAAGGCTGGTATTATGAGAATTGATGCAGTAAGAAAGAAAATTCTGTAAACTATCTTACCATTCTCTTAAACTGATCATTTTCATGAAAACGCTCAAAGATTTTTTCATCTTTTGCCCACTTTCTGATTGTTTTAGGATCTTTTGAAATTGCTTTTTTCAGCATCTCAAGTGATGGACCATCTTGTTCAAGTGCAGCAAAGCTTCTAGCTTTTGCATAAATGATATTAACATTGTCTTTTTTCTGTCTAAGTAAATCATCAAAAATTCTGATGGCTTTTTCATGCTGTTCAAGTTGTGCAAATTCAATTCCTTTGTGGAACAATGCATCCAAATGTCTTGGATTTGTTTTGCAAACAAGCTGAAAACAATTTAGAGATTCTTCATGTTTTTCCATTTTTCCTAAAACAACGCCTTTGTAGAATAATGCATTTGGTTTTTTTGGGTCTAGCTTTATTGCTTCTTCTAAGCATTTAATCGCATCTTCATGCGATGATAATCTGTCAAACAAAACTCCTTTGTTAAAATGAGCTGCTGCATATTTTGGATCTGCTTTGATTGCCCTGTCATAGTTTTCAAAAGCATCCACTGTGTTGCCAAGTTCTGCCTGGGCTATAGCTTTATTGTTAAAGGCTGGTGCATCATTTGGATTAATTTCTAAAATATTATCAAAGCAGGTAATTGCATCACTGTATTTTTTTATTAGATTTAGGGCAAGTCCTTTGTTGTGTAATGCTTCAACATTTTTTGGGTCTTGTTTGAGTGCTTTGTTAAAAAGTGAGATAGCAACTTTTGGCTGATTAGCTTTTATCATGACCATTGCTTGATAGATTAGATCCTCTGGTTTTTCTTTAGAGCCAAAAAATATCATATAGAATCTGAATTATTGTCGGTTTAATATTGATTTTTTAACAAAAAATCATGTTGTATATGTACCTCAAATGAGGTATCACAAAATTACGATTTTTAATCATAATAGATACGTTTTCCAGTGTTATTGCAATAATTACAGGTACGCTTTACGTCCTTATTATTCATAGACGGTTTGCATAAAGTGTTAATCACCTAACACTAAGAAGTGTATTTTCTTCTCAGAGAATAAATTGGGTATGAGTTTTTTAGACCTACTGAAAATGGTTCAGCTTTTTTGTAATAATACCCATCAAAATCTTTCACTATTTCATGCAGGTCACCACCAATTATTATTCCATTTACGGGTGCTTGAGGATTAATTTTTGAACAAATGTTGACAGGAGTTCCAATTAGATCAACTGAAGATGAATTGAATTTCATTATACACAGGCTGCCGTAATCTGCACTTATACGATAATCAATTGTAGGTAGACCTTCACTTTGATATTTTTCTTGTAAAAACTTATGAGTTTCTGCCATTGTTAAAATACACTCAATAAAAGTTATCAAACTAGTTTTTCTCTTTGGAACATTAGGATCTGGAAAACAGAATAGTAGGCTATCACCGACATTTTTTATTAAAACTCCACCAAATTTATTGAGAATTGTAGCCATCTGATTTAAGAAAAACTCATAATAGCTTGCAGTCTTACTTGGCGGCAACTTTGCTATGATTTTTGTTGAATTTACAATATCAACAATCCCTACGCAAAAATTTTTCGTAGTTTCTGAAATTGCTACAGCAAAGGAATTTTGCTCATCTGCGTTTTCTGACCACGCAGTATTAGAAATGAGTTTACCGATTATCTGATTAGTTATCTCTTCTTTCATTTTATTCAAAATGAGGAAAATTAGCCTTATAGACTTTTGTGTGTACTATTGTTCAATAATAATGTAATTAGATCACAATAAATGAAACGCTTAACGTCCTTACTATTCTCCTCCACCTGCCTCCTTTCCTACAGCAAGAATGGATGTTGAACCCTTCTTCCATTTTTGTACAAGAATACCCAATACCGCACCAAATGCCAAGTGAGCAATTAGTGTAATTACAAACAAGTTGTATCCATCCATGTGTTCAATACCAAATGGTCCTTTCATCATTATCAAATATGGTGCAAGCATCATTCCAATCTCTATAATAAACGCCCAGATCATTCCATACCACCATTTTCCTTTTCCAATAACTAAGGCGTAAACTATTCCAAATGTAGCTCCGTTCCAAAAGTGCCAAAGGGCTCCAGCCATAAACGCATCAAGTGGTGCATGATACAGATTCATCGCTACGCCAGATTGCATAATTGTTTGTTTTACTTCAGATAATGCAGTTATTTTTTCAGTTAAGAACAGCCCAGGAATTGAAATCATACTATCCATTGGTAACCACTTTGCAAACATATAGCCAGGAATCCTAATTGCTTCTAGTGCAAATGATGCTACTGCTCCAGCTGACATGCCAACAAAGATTCGATTTGTGATTCGCGGGAATTTTGAGCGTGATAAAATTCCGATTGCAAAAATTGCAATGACGGATGGAATTATCGCAACATCTCTGAACACTGCGTATGGGATTATGGACAATGGGCCAAAAACCAACAACATTGACGAAGCTCCACAAAGGACAATTACAATTATTGTCAATAGAAGTTCAGGTTTTCTACTCTGAATCGTTTTTGACATGAAATTAGTCCAAAATTCTAATAGATAAAGAAAATGATAGAGCAAGAATGAATATTCAATAATATTTTAGAGCAATTCTACTTGGTCATAACTACAATAACAGGATCGCAATTCGTAATTATTATTCATCTACAGAATTACCGAATTGTTTCATAAGCTTCTTTAAGAATTTCTTCAAGCTCGGTTACTTCTTGTTCTAATTTGATATGAATAATTTGTGGCGTTTCCTTACGACTCTTCTGAATTTTGATCATAATGCCATCTTCTTGTGGTTCTACATCTGCAAACCATCTAAACGTCATGGATTTACCAAAAACAATTCTATGCATTCTAACATCTTCAACCACATTTTTTCCTAAAGAAAGGCAAACTTCTCTTATTGAATCAAAAAGAGGTTGAACTGGAATAGGAATTTGTTTTTTAAAGTCCTCATATGTTCGCTTATTTCCAAACGAAATTAAATCCATTGTCTTTATTCTATGATCCAGTTTTTTTCATTTGTTTTGAACAACAAATTAGGTCACATTCCTCTTCGTCACATGGCTTTGTGATTTTAAGTTCAAGAGCACATTCATCGCAACGATATACATCCCCTTCTATCATATTACCCATATTTCCCTGATGTGGCAAGTTACTATTATTGATTCACATTGACAAACTATGGTCACTCAACCAATGATTGATTTAGCTTAAAGACTTGAATTTTTTCATGGCTTCTTTGGCAAGCTTTTCCAAGTCCACATTTTCTGTTGTTGGGTCTGCTGTTGCCATTGCATCATTATACTCCTCTTCAGTGTTTGAGAGCTTTTTTGATTTTTTATCGGCCAAGACTATCTAATGGATTCTACTAGTACTAAATTTTTTCAGAAATTCTAGCCGAGGCTGAAATCATGGATTTGATATCGGAACTAGTATGGGCAGCAGAAATTGCACCTAGTTTTCCTGGCAAAAAGAAAATGCCATCATTTACTATCATCTCAAAATGATATTTCTGAAGTAGCTTTGAATCACATTTTGCAGATTGGGCCGCATTTGTAATTTCAGAAATTCCCTTTTTTGCAAAATGCGTCATAAAGAGAGAGCCCATTCCGGTTGTGATGACTCTTCCATCAAAGACCTTGCTAAGTTGCTTGCGAGCCAAATCACCAAGCTTGTTAATTTTCGAATATAGCGCTCCACGATTTTTCTTCAATTGAGATAGTGTGGTATATCCAGCTGTCATTGTTGCTGGATTTGCAGAAAATGTTCCTCCACCAATATAGGATCTTTTCGATTTTTTCTGAATGCTGACATTTGCAATTTCCATTATCTCCTTTTTGCCAACCATCACACCAATTGGCATTCCGCCCCCAACAATTTTTCCAAGTGTTACAATGTCGGGGTCAAGCTTCATTGTAGGATAAAGGCATCCAAATCTAAATCGAAAACCTGTAACAATTTCATCAAGCAAAAACAGAGAATTATTCTTGTGGACAAATTCCTGAACTCCTTTGAGATAGTCTTTTGTTGCTGGGATACATCCGCCTCCTCCAAGGAGCGGCTCTATGATCACTCCAGCCAAATCCTTTCTGACCTTCTTCAAAATAGCTAGAGATTTTTCCAAATCATTGTAGGGTAGTGAAACAATGTGTTTTTCATTTACAAGACCACTACTTTCAGATTCAGAAAATGGCCAGTTCACAGTCTTTAACAATTCCGAGGTATATCCATGCCATCCTCCATCAATTTTGGCAATGATTTTTTTGCCAGTTACAGACCTGGCAATTCTGGTGGCATACATTGTGGCCTCTGTCCCAGTTACCACATATCGAATCTTTTCAGCAACTGGAATAGTTTTTTCTAGGATTTCAGAAAGTCGAATGGTATTCTCATTTACAGTCCCATGCATCCAGCTGGAATCAAGTTGTTTTCGGAGCTCCTTTTTGACAGGATCTGGAGAATGGCCTAAAACGAGGGCCCAGTGGCCCATCCAATAATCAACATATTTGTTAGAATCAACATCGATGAGATACTTGCCACGTCCTGCTTTTGTAACAAATGGATATGGTTCAAAAAATCTAATGTTATGAGAAACTCCATTGATGTGATATTTTTTGGAAAGTGAAAACAGCTTGGCAGATTTTCTTGTCTTTCGTTTGTATTCTGAAATGTAATTTTTCAATTAATGAAAACGGAATTCTTTTTAGATATAATTGATCGCAAAATCCCCAAAAGATCGAGTAGTTTAGTCATGGTTTATATTAACTGGTCATGCTTCGCATTTTTGCATACGTAACGCAAGAGCGGCGCTTGTGATGAAGTATGGTAATGGGCCATTTTATGATTTACAAGCCTCCAGTTACGCATACAAAATGAGGATCTGATCATATGATCAAATCTGAATTGTGAAGATTATGTGCATTCCGTCCAATTCCAAAAAAGTACAATGTTACTTTCTATAATTCAGAATCCGGTTGATCCTGCCGGACCTGACTGCTATCGGATTGATACTAAGCCATGCGAGTTTTTGTAGCAATACAAGGCATACGGCTCAGTAACACGTAGTCAATCTAACCTATGGACGAGGATAACCTCGGGAAACTGAGAATAATACTCGATAGATCATTATGCCTGGAACGGTTTATGGTTAAAATGAATTTCGCCATAGGATGGGACTGCGGTCTATCAGCTTGTTGGTGATGTAATGGACCACCAAGGCTATAACAGATACGGGCTCTGAGAGGAGAAGCCCGGAGATGGGTACTGAAACACGGACCCAGGCCCTATGGGGCGCAGCAGGCGAGAAAACTTTGCAATGTGCGAAAGCACGACAAGGTTAATCCGAGTGATTCCTGCTAAAGGAATCTTTTGTTAGTCATAAAACCACTAATGAATAAGGGGTGGGCAAGTTCTGGTGTCAGCCGCCGCGGTAAAACCAGCACCTCAAGTGGTCAGGATGTTTATTGGGCCTAAAGCATCCGTAGCCGGCTTTGTAAGTTTTCGGTTAAATCTATATGCTCAACATATAGGCTGCCGGGAATACTGCAAAGCTAGGGAGTGGGAGAGGTAGACGGTACTCCGTAGGAAGGGGTAAAATCCTTTGATCTATGGATGACCACCTGTGGCGAAGGCGGTCTACCAGAACACGTCCGACGGTGAGGGATGAAAGCTGGGGGAGCAAACCGGATTAGATACCCGGGTAGTCCCAGCTGTAAACTATGCAAACTCAGTGATGCATTGGCTTGTGGCCAGTGCAGTGCCGCAGAGAAGTCGTTAA
>JADFGC010000080.1:0-3207 GCA_022567895.1 Nitrososphaerota archaeon | reverse complement strand
GGAATTTCTGCAGAAATACTAATTGGCAAAGCAGGTGAAACTGGACTAAAACAGAAAAAACAAATTGAAACAGTTCAGAAATTTAGAGACGGAGAATTCAAAGTTCTCATTGCTACTAGAGTTGGAGAAGAAGGACTGGATATCTCAGAAGTAAATCATGTGATCTTTTATGATAATGTACCAAGTTCAATCCGTTACATCCAAAGGCGTGGAAGAACTGGAAGAAAAAATACTGGAAAACTGATTGTTCTAATTGCAAAAGATACAATTGATGAAACCTATTACTGGATTGGAAAAAGAAAGATTACTGCAGCAAAAGGAATGGGTGAAAAAATGACCAAGATTCTACAAAAACAAGAAGTAAAAACAGGTCTTGATGCCTACATCTAACCTAGTCTTTTGATAATGTGATAACCAAATTCTGACTTTACTAAATCTGAAACTTCGCCTATCTGGAGTTTGAATGCAACCTCTTCGAATGGTTTTACCATTGCCCCTCTTCCGAAGTATCCCAAGTTTCCATCTTTTTTTGCACTTCCAGTATCAATAGAAAGCTCTTTAGCTAGCTTACCAAACTTTTCTCCCTGTTTTAGTCGTTCTTGGATTGCTAGAGCTTCACTCTGTTTTTTTACCAGAATATGAGCACACTTTATTTTGTTAGTCATGATTCAAAATCATATTTTTTCTTTAAAATATTATTCTATTCCACAGTATCTGTCCATCTCACTCATACGAATTGATATTATGTTTCAGTAACAAACCTCCAGCTAGATTTTTAATCGAGTATAATACGAGATTTACCATGTTTTCTTATTTCTCAACAGTACAAGCTAATGAAATTCTTCCAACTGTTATTAAAAAATTTGAATTTGTAAGTGCTAAAAAAAATGAACTTGCAAAAATTGAACAACAATTACAAATCGGTCTATCCGACGCAAATAATTTTGAAGAATATGTTACTATAAAACGACAACTCAATACGGCTGTGACAAAATTTTACCAGGCGTTAGAAGATTTGGAAAATACCGGTGTCGTTGTAAAAAGTATTGAAGAAGGTCTACTTGATTTTCCTTCAAAACGATTTGATGAAGAGATTTGGCTGTGTTGGAAATATGGGGAAAAAGAAATCAAGTTTTGGCATGAGAAAGATTCTGGTTTTCAAGGAAGGAAACCAATTAGTGTAAGTAACGAATCGTTAGTGTAAATGCTATCTGTTTGGCTTAGAGTAATTCGGGTACGTTTTCTTCTTGCATCGGTAATTGCGGTATCTGTAGGCTTGGCAATTACTTGGTGGCAGACTTCACAAATTGATGTATTTCATGCCGTATTGACTATGTGTGGAGTTATGGCGCTTCATGCTAGCATAGATTTGTTTAATGATTATTGGGATTTCAAACGTGGAATTGATTCTCAAACAAAGCGGACCAAAATGAGTGGTGGCACAGGAGTTCTTCCAGAGGGTTTACTAAAACCATCTTCAGTTTACAGAGCCGGAATTGGATTTCTTATACTGGGTGTAATTATTGGAAGCTATTTTGTTATAATTGATGGAATAATAATTGCAATACTTCTAGGGTTTGCAATATTTTCTATCTACTTTTACTCTACAAAAATTGTTGATTCTGGACTAGCAGAAGTTTTTGTTGCCATCAAAGGAACAATGATAGTTCTTGGAACATACTTTATTCAGATTTCAGAGATAACTATTTCTCCAGTTTTAGCAGGAATTGCAGTTGGGGTTTTATCGTCACTTGTTTTGTTTATCACGTCTTTTCCAGATTATGATGCAGATAAATCAAAAGGACGAAAAACTCTAGTTATTGTAGTTGGAAAAGAAAAGGCAACCTCAATTTTTTGGATTTTTCCCATCATTGCATATGGAATTATTGTCGCAGGCGTAATTTCTGAACTTTTTCCAGTATTTTCTTTGATCACTCTTGTAACAATTCCTCTGGTAATAAAATCTGGACGTGATCTAAAAACCTCATTTGATAATGATGATAAAATGGTGCCCGTGATGAGAAAAACATTGACATTTAGTCGAATAACTGGAGCGTTATTTGTTATTGGGTTTTTATTCACTTTATCATTATGAAATAAATCAAACTACAATATACCAAATTCATGATTAGTGGGTTTGCAACTGAGGAAGGAACAGTAAATTTTTCAAAAAAAAGTGGCGTTGATCCGAGAAACTACAGAATAGCTCAAGGATTAACGTTATCAAATGTTGGAATTGGAACTTATTTGGGGCAGCCTGATTCAGAAACAGATCAACTTGTTAAAAATGCAGTAAAAAAGACAATTCTTTCAGGAATAAACGTAATCGATACTGCAATAAATTACCGAGCACAAAAAGCTGAGCGCTCAGTTGGACAAGCTATTTCAGAATTAATTGATGAACAAAAAATTGCTAGAAATGAGATCTTTATCAGCACAAAAAATGGCTATGTTACAAATGATGGTGATGTCAAAGAAGATTTTTGGCAATATGTTAAACGGGAATATATAGCAAATGGCATAGTTGGAGAAGGCGATATATCTTCAGGTTATCATTGTATGACTATACCATATCTTGAAGATCAGCTAAACCGCAGTCTCAAGAATCTGGGATTAGATTGTATTGATTTACTTTATCTTCACAATGCAGTTGAAGGACAGATTCAAGACATATCAAAAGAACAGTTTTTGAAAAATCTAAAAGACGCCTTTGAATTTTATGAAAAGAAAAGACAAGAGAAAAAAATTCGATTCTATGGAATGGCCACATGGGAGTGCTACAGAGTGGATTCAGATAATCCTCAATTTCTCTCTCTTGAAAATACAATCGATTTAGCAAAACAAATTGGCGGGGAAAACCATGGATTTAGATTTATACAACTACCATATAACCTGCATCTTGATCAAGCATTGATGAAAAAAAATCAAACTGTTCATGGAAAACAAATTTCAATTTTAGATGCTGCACAAGAATTTGGAATTGGTGTTTTTACTAGCGTTCCATTAATGCAAGGAAAATTATTGGCTCCTGGCGTAATGCCTGAATTTGGAAACATTAAACCATCTTTACGAGCTTTGCAATTCGTACGCTCATCACCCGGAGTTCTTGCTCCATTAGTTGGCCATAAATTGGAATCACATGTTAATGAAAATCTTGAAATCATGAAAATTCCTCCAATAGACGAAAACGAATTTTCAAGTTTACTT
>JADFGC010000035.1:0-11926 GCA_022567895.1 Nitrososphaerota archaeon | reverse complement strand
ATGGCAATTCAGAGAATTTCTAAACCTAATGAGTCCAATGGACAATTTCAATATCCAAGTAATAATTTCATTCTAAAAGCTATGAGAGAAGAATTTGGACATTATGCAGCACATTCTGTTCTTTTACATGTATCCCGTACTACTATGAAACCCATGGCAGAAATATTATCTGACTATGATACATTCTCAAGAATTTTAAAAGAAGTCTACACAGAAGAAGTAGTAGAAAAAGAAATTCTTGATAGATTATCAAGTTTTGGATTAAGAGAAAAAATCTGAAAATTCTTAATTCTTAGGCTTGGAAAACGATGAGTATCAAATGTAATTTAAAAAAAGAGTTAGGAGGTTCTAGCGTCTTCTTCTTCGGGTAGTTCTTCTTCTAGATCTCCTTGTAGTTTTTCTTCTTGAACCTTTTCTTGCTGAAGCTTTAGGCTTTCTCCTTCTGGCGGTGGCTTTTTTTGCTTTCTCAGTAGCCTTTCTTCTTCTTCTACGAGCAGCCTTTCTAGCAATAACACTGCGTTGGGCTTTTGTTCTTTTTGCCATTGAAAAGTCTAGAATACACTTGCTTTTCTATAGGTGACATGAAGAAAAATTTACTAATAATTACAGTTAACAGTTATGTAAAACAGATTATTTGTAAATTCTTAATTCATAGTCATTGAAAGGTATAAGAAAATGTAAAAACGTAAGGATAATCATAACGTTCTTTCTTATCAAGTAGTCTCATTTCTGTATCTTACTCCTACAAACTCCAGATTTGCAACTATCACAAACATATTCATCAGTATTATTTTTACAGCCACATCCACATGTACATTGATATAGATTCATCTATCATAATACCTCTCACGATATTTTCTGAGTTTGTCTAATAAATCATTCACTTCAAGCTATAACGTTACCTGTTACAGATGAATTTTACTCACTCTTTTAGATAAATTTAAGCTGGTTTTCAATAATTGACGTTTTATCTTTGAAATTCTTAATTCTTTGCTGGATTAAATGGTGAAATAGATCATTTACTTAGATTTGAATTAAAACTTTACAATATTAAACCAAACTGGATTCAAAACACTAATTGATTTAGACGAAAATTTCAACACTTATAATTTAAGCGATTTTTCCTAGAAATCTCTATGCATAAGAATGCTATTTGAGGCGTGGTTGAGTTTTTCTTTATTAATTTTTTGAACGTTTTTTGCTATGACGGCTAATTCGCTTGGCTGTACTTTATTATCAATCATCAGATATATTGTAACTAAAGGCAAGTACACAACTAATTGTTGAATTTTTTTTCTTTGAATGTGTACATAAGAAGTTTCTCCACAAATATCATCATAGTCTTCTCTTTTCGATCTACGGGTGCCCAATTGGTGATAAAACAAGATTTTTTCAGCATCTGTTTCAACAAAAGATGTAGAATCCTTTGAATTTTCAACTAGAATATGGCCCTCAAGATCAATTAACGCAAAATATTTGATATTGTTATCTATTTGAAAAATTTCTTCAGAGAGTTGTTCAAATTTCTTTGAACCTATTAGGCTCATAACATACTATCTCTCCTCTTTTAGAAAAATCTTTCATGATAAGAAAAAATTGTGCATTGTGTTCAATCGCGTATTTTTCGTATCTTTATAAACATAATACTTCATCTTAAAATGAGAATCTACTTTGAAAATTGATCAAGCACTAGAACCTGATTATGAATCTGTAAAAATCGATTATGTTGGATTTGTTGATCCTTATGCTGTAGAAGGATTGCTTGTCTTAAAATCTGATGATGGTCAGGAATTTCATATGAGGGCATTTTCTGGCGAAGTTGCAAAACATATTGCAAGTTTTAATGAAGATGTAAAAGATTCTGTTCCAACAATTTACAAAATGTTAGAAGAAATTTGTGAGCTGAATGAACAAATGCTTGTCAAAGTCAAAGTTTATGAAAGCGGTCAGGTTCTTCGAGCAAACCTTTACTTTACGGGAAAAAAAGAACTTGTTTTAAGAAATTATCGAGCTTCTGACGCAATGGCATTAGCTGCGTTTTACAACATTCCAATTTTGGTAAGAAAATCATTACTAAAAGAAAAAATGGAAGCCTAAGTTACTATTTCATCTAATCTGTCTTCTTGCTGTGCTTTTTTAATTTCCATTGCAATTCTTCGTCCAACACCAAATGTTTGGCCATATTGATATTTTGTATATGGAGAAGTTGTTGCAACAATTGGATTGCCTGGAACTCGTAGGGATACATCATATACAATCAATTCCAAATCTTTTGTAATTACACTTTGTAGCGAAAATGGACCAATTATTCCTGGTGGATACTCTCTTTTTACAGCATTAACGAATTTATCCCCCATGGAAATCACTTTTTCTAATAATGATTCTCTTATGCTAGCTGGTGTGTGCCCTACTTCAATATTTTGTACATCTACATTCAAATCAAGTTGTTGTTTTGCAGGTAATGCATTAAAATCATGCAAATTAGTTTGTAGCCTTCTTTCAATTCCTATAAAATCAACATAATCAGAAATTGGAGTGTAAAAATAATTAAAATTCATGTAAGTTCCAATTGATAATTCTTCAATACTAGAATTTTCTAAATCCTTTTTTGAAACAGTTCCCTGTTTAATTTTTTGTTCTGCTTTCTTTTTGTAATCACTATATGATGAAACCATGAAAAACGCTCGTTCAAGTTTACGTTTTTTTTCTTGCACTTTAACAATTGCAGGTTTTGTAATGTTCTTTGGATTTTTGAAAAGCCTTGGATGTTTGATTCTAGCTTTTTCTAATAGATAGTATTGATTTTTTTTATGAGAACGCTCTTCAGCTTGAAATAATGCTCTATTTCCAAAAATTGGAACTTTGAAAGAGTTCTCAATTGGTTTGTATCCTAAATATGCAATAAGAGAACGATGTGGAACTATAATCGTGTTAGTATCTCTCAAATTTTTTTGAACTTTTGGAGAAACCATATCTTTGAATTTTTTTAAAACAACAATTTCATCTGCAATTCTGCTAAAGCGCTTGTATGTGATCTCTCTTCCTTTTTGACAATAAACAACAGTTTGCATTCCTTCATCTTTGGCACCGTCCATAACTTCTAGCGCAGAATGACTACCCAGAACACCAATTCTAACATCAGAATAATCATTAACTATTTTCTTAATCTCAGATCTCTTAATCACACTATTTCTTAATCTGAGGAGCTAATATAGCTATGATTTTGATTTGTTAAAGTAAATTATCTTCCCAAAATTTTTCTTTACTTGGAAAAAAAAATTCGTAATCAACCATATCTAATGCTGAATCAATTTCTTCTTCTAGTTCATCCAAATGTTCAATTCCATTTTTTGAAAGGGGAAGATGATTTTCTTGTCCTTTTAAAATGACTCCATACATTTCTGCAGTTATTCTATCTACATCAAGTAACTCATGATATCGATTCATAGTAAAATATACTGTTTATAATTAATGATAATGTAGATGTCTGAAAAAAGAACTAACACATTTTGTTCTTAAAGAAGAGTTTATCATGCACCTTATCAAAGTAATATTATGTTTTATGCGTTTGAGCTTCAGCTTGCTGGAATAATTCTTTTAACAGCTATGGTAGCTGGTGGAATTAGTTTGTGGTTGAAGCGAAGACGAGATAAATTAAATAAACTTGAAGAAGAGGCCAAAAAAGAAGAACAGAATCTTTAGATTTTGCTAGTGGTCAATTTGATTTTGTAACTAATAGATAAAATAGTGTAAGAACTTTATAACAATAATTGAAACTGATTATTGGAATTACTGGAAGTACTGGAGTAATTTATGGAATAAGACTACTAGAAACTCTGAAAAAACTTAATGTTGAAACACATTTGATAATGTCTGAATGGGCAACAAAATGTCTAGGAATGGAGACTGAATACTCTCCAGACCAAGTTAAATCATTAGCTAATACAGTTTCAGATGAACATAACATGGCAGCAAGTATCTCTAGTGGAACACATAAGGTTGATGGAATGATTGTTGCGCCATGCAGCATGAAAACATTATCTAGTATTGCAAATGGATATGATGAAACATTAGTTGCAAGAGCTGCGGCGGTAACTATCAAAGAAGGACGAAAATTGGTGTTAATGGTAAGAGAAACACCACTAAGTGCAATTAATCTTGAAAACATGTTAAAATTAGCAAGACTCGGAATTGTTATTCTACCTCCTGTTACAGAATTTTATACAAAGCCAAAATCAATTGATGATATAGTAAACCATGGCGTAGGAAAATGCCTTGATCAATTCGATTTAGAGCACGATTTATACCCTAGATGGGGAACATTTTGAAAGTAGCAATTGCCCAAAATTCATTTTGAAAAAATTGTAAACGCGGAAAGAAAAAAAGTATTTGATATAGCTGCAAATTATAAAGAATTTCAAAAAACTTTACCTGAATTTTTTACATCAATAAGAGTAAGATCAACTAGAGATAACGTTTCTATCGTTGAAGAACACGTGAGGATATCTGGCAAAGAATTGGTGATGATGACAAAACATGTGATACAGTATCCTGAAACTCATGAAGTTTTTGTTATTGGTGGTGACGCTAAGGGCAGTCATATAGTTGAAAAATATGAAAGCGTTGATGAAGGAACAAAAATTACCGTTGACGCTGATATCAAACTAAAAGGTGCACTGAAAATTGTTGGTTTTTTTAGAAAGGGAAAGATCACAAAAGGATTTTCTAAGATAATGGATGAATTTGCAAAAATCGCAGAAAGTTAATCCGATTTTGATTTGTTTTTTTCTTTAAACTCTTTTAATTCTTTGTCGCCTTCAATTCTACCTTTTTCATATTCCCCCTTTGCTTTTCCAAAGGTTTTTGCAAGTTGAGGAATTTTTTTAGCGCCAAATAGTAAGACTGCGATAACAACTATTATGAAAATCCATTCTGGGCCTGCAACAAAGTTTGTGAATTGTTCGAACATCTGACCTACTTTTCCTTCATTTATGATTTAAGTGTTCCAACCTTACGTTCTTTTCGTTCAATGAAAACCATGCCTGTAATATATAGTGCAATCATTGGTAGTGCAATAAACCACATGGTAACACCAGTACCATCTGGAGTGATCACTGCACCAAATATGACAATAATTATAATTGCATAACGGATATTTTTTCTCCAAAATTTTGCGTCAGTCATTCCAGACACTGTTGTTGCATACATTATCAACGGAAGCTGAAATGAAATACCAAATGCTAACAAGAACTGTAAAACAAATGTCACAAAATCCATGATATTCAAAAATGTTACTAGTCCGGCTGATTCTCCATATCTATACAGAAATTCAAGAATGTATGGGATTACAAGAAAAAATGAAAACAAACAACCAGCGACAAACAATCCCAGAGCAGGAAATGTAATAGATCTTCCAATATTGATTTCATTTTCTTTTAGAGCAGGTTTTAGAAATGTAACTGCCTCTCTAATTATGACTGGCATTGCAACCACAACACCAACAAGTGCCGCAATGTACACTTGAGCAAAAAACGCTTGTCCTGGAGCAGTTTGAATAAGCTGAACATTTTCAGGAACTAAATTAATTCTAAGATAATCTGTAATCTGAGCTGCTATGTTGTTTAATGGTTCCGGACTTGGATAGAAGACCGTAATGCCTGCAAATTCAACGGGTTCTATATGGAACGTTAAAAGAAAAGCAGTAATTGCTATAACAATAATTACAATCCGCAGTACACGTTTTCTTAATTCTTCAAGATGTCTATTGATTTCTTTTATCTCTGACAATAGTAATTCTACTAAACTAAACTATAATTTGTTATCTGAAAAAATTAAGCATAAAAAATCAAAATTTGAGAAAATTAACCAAAAACTGTTATGACATTTGCAAGAGATTGCATCATCCCATCTGTAAACTCTACAGCATAGTCATACACTTTGTTCAAAACATCCGATATCGGTTGCATAAACTCATACACTTTTTCCATATTGAGATTTAGAGGCATTCTTTAAGTTTTCATTCGAGTAAAATGATTTTAAAATTAGTTTGTATCAGATGCTACAAATGGGAGTTTAAATAGAAGATTGTAAATATTCTGTCTATTTGCCTGGAATTGGTAAAAGTTTTGAATCTGGTAAGCCTGATTCGTTTCTTTCTGCCTCAGTCAAATTTTCAAATTCTAAAGAAATTACAGACTTTGTGTTAAAATTTGATTCTATTTCTTTTGCTAATGAAGCAATATCTTTTGCAGAATAGATTTCTTTTGAATCTGCAAGAAAAATTCTGTTCCCCTTTTCTTTTTCTTTTCCGCCAAACTTATTTTTCAAAAATTTTGTAATGTTTGGCAATTCAGTTAGTGCCAAGTTATTATGATAGTATGTTATTCCTTTAACAGATTTGTAATCAAGTGGGGTTCCATGTCTATAAAGAAAGACGCCGATAAAAACTGCATTTTCTTCTGGTTCTCTAATTCCTTTAATTTCCCAATTTAGTAATTTTCCTTCATTATAGCTTAAATTTTCGATTTCATCTGGAGTTAATTTCCAATATCTTTGCTTGCTCACTTCAAATTTTTGACAAATTAACAGCTATAAATTCCAAACCTAGTGCCAAACGTGAAAAAGTGATCTTCTTTTAATATTATTATGAAGATCTTAATGTAATGGGCGTAAGGGTCACTGTGGTGCTGGATAATGCAAATGTTGAAAAGCTTAGAACAATTCAAGCAAAATTACTTCGTGGTTCAACAAAATCTGTAAGTTTTTCACATGTGTTGAATCGTGTAGTAGAAGACGGATTAAAAAAATTCAAACCATAGTTACAAATCAATTGTCATATTCGTGTTTTTATACTTAAAATGAAATAGAATGAAGATAACCGATTTGGTTGAGAATGTATTGTTGTCTACCTACCGTCTAGCTAAATCGGCTATCTTAATTAAAAATTGGTTTTAGTTTAGAAGATAGATTAATTATGACTTTATTCTCAGAATAGCTGTGCCACTATTCAAAGTACATGTAACAATTGAAAATAAGCCAGGTATTAGTGATCCTGAAGGCGATACAATTCTAAATGATTTGGTTTTAAAAGGAAGCTTTTCGTCAGTTTCCAAAATTCGTTCGGCAAAAATGCTCAAATTTGATATCAAAGAAAAAAACAAAATTCAGGCCAAGAAAAAAGTTCAAGAGCTCTGTGATGAGTTAAGAATCTATAATCCCATAGTAAGCAAAGTTATAATTCAGGTTTTTGAAAATTAGTCATTTTCTGCTAGATTTTCTATAGTTCCCTCAATCAAAAGTTTGCTTCTAAGAAATGATGTTAAATCAGTTTGTGTAATAACACCAACTAGTTTTTCATCATCGACTACCAAAAGTCTTCGAATTTTGTTGTTAAGCATTTTTTGTACTGCGTCTTCAATTTCGGTAGATGATCCAACTGATCTAAATTTGTAAGACATTATTTCTGATAGAGGAACTTTTGAGGCAACTTTATCATTAGCAACTAATTTTCTAACAAAATCACTTTCAGTAACAACTCCTATTGGCTCTTCGTTTTTTAAAACAACCAAGAAACTGATCTCATTTTCTTTCATTAAGCATGCAGCATCTAAAACCGTTTTATCATGTCCAATAGTGATTACATTTTTTTCCATAATGTCACGAATTTGTCCCATACTGAACGCATGATCTTTTACAATAAAATATTTTGGTTAGATTTCAATTAAATACAGCGTAAATCTAAGATAAATGTGAAAGTCGGCGTTGTAGTTTTTCCCGGCAGTAACTGTGATCGGGACATGTTTCACGTCTTAAACGATGTTTTCAAAATTGATGCACAATTTTTCTGGCATGAAAAAAATCTCCCAAAAGAAATTGATGCAGTAATCTTACCTGGTGGATTCTCTTATGGTGACCGCCTTAGAGCTGGAGTTATCGCAGCACATAGCCCGATAATTAGTGATATAAAAAAACTAGCAAACAAAGGAATTCCAATTTTAGGAGTATGTAATGGCTTTCAAATTTTAGTAGAATCCGGACTCTTACCTGGTGTTTTACTAAAAAATAATTCTTTAAGCTTCATGTGCAAATGGACAAATTTGATTGTAGAAAACAACAAGACACCTTTTACTAACAAATTGAAACTACATCAAAAAATTCCAATACCTATTGCAAATGGGGAAGGCAGATACTATGTAGATGAAAAAACACTAAACAAACTCAAAAAAAATAATCAAATTGTTTTTCGATATGAAGAGATCATAAATGGATCTTCTTACAGAATAGCTGGTGTGTGCAACGAATCTGGTAATATCGTTGGTATGATGCCTCATCCAGAACGAGCAACTGAATCAGAAATTAACCCTATAGATAACAAACCATCTTCACTAATTTTTGAATCACTTTTGAAAACAATAGGTGTTAAAAATTGAGTTTAGAAACACAGGAATTAACTCATCTTAAATCAAAAATTTGTAGAAACCCCACACAAACTGAGATTCAAATTGTTGCTGCTGAATGGTCAGAACACTGTTCGTACAAGTCATCAAAAAAACATCTCAAAATGCTTCCAATGAGTGGACCGTTAGTAATTTCTGAAAAAGGATACGACTCAGGTGTTTTAGACGTTGGTGATGGATACGTTGTCACAGTTCACATTGAGAGTCATAATCATCCTTCCGCAGTTGAACCGTATGGAGGAGCTGCAACAGGAGTTGGAGGAGTAATTCGGGATATACTTTCAACCGGTACACGACCCATTGCAATTTTAGACGGATTGCGTTTTGGTAATATTGAAAAAGATTCCCAGGCTAGATGGTTATTCAAAAACGCTGTAATTGGAATTGCAGATTATGGAAATTGTTTAGGAATTCCAACAATTGGAGGCGAAGTTGAATTTGATGATTGTTATACAAATTATGCACTTGTAGATGTTGCAGCAATTGGTTTTGGAAAAAAAGACAGATTGATAAAAAACCATGCTAAGAAAGGCGATTTAGTAGTTTTACTTGGGGGTTCTACTGGAAGAGATGGAATTGGTGGTTCTCAATTTGCATCTGATTTACTAGAGTCGGAAAATAGGTCTGCAGTTCAAATCCCTGACCCATTTATTGAAAAATTAATTATTGAAGCAATTCTTGAAGCAAGAAATCACAAACTGATTAAAGCAATGAAAGATTTGGGAGGTGGCGGTTTATCTTGTGCAATTTCTGAAATTGCTGACTCTCTTTCTGTAGGAATAGAATTAGACGTAAACAAAGTTCACACGAGAGAACCAAACATGAACACTGATGAGATTATGGTTTCTGAATCACAAGAAAGAATGTTAATAATTACTGATAAGAAAAAACTAAAAAAATTCGAAGAAATTTGTAAAAAATTTCGAATTAAATGCTCGGTGCTTGGAAAAGTCACGCAGAAAAAAATGATGAAGGTGACAAGAGGAAAAAAAACATTTGCGAATTTACCTACAAACGTTGTTGCCAATGCTCCTTTATTGGATAGACCTGCATCAAAACCGAAATATCTAAAATCTATTCGGAATGAAAAAAAATTCAAAATCATAAACCTTTCAACAATACTTTTGAAATTGCTGTCTTCTCCAAACATTGCTAGCAAAAATTGGGTGTATGATCAATATGATCATGAAGTGGGAATAAGAACTGCTGTTAAGCCAGGTTATGATTCGTCAGTCTTACGTCTAGATAATGGAAAATTTTTGGCAGTAAAAATTGATGGCAATCCAAAACAATGCTATCTTAATCCAAGAGAAGGTGCAATTGGCTGTTTTGAAGAAGCATGCCGAAATGTTGTTTGTACTGGAGCAAAACCAATAGGAATGGTTGACCATCTTCAATTTGGAAATCCTGAAAATCCAGAAATTTTTTGGACATTTTTAGAATCATTAAAAGGATTAACTGACTTTGCAAAGTTTTTAAAAATACCGTGTGTTGGTGGTAAAGTTAGTTTTTATAATGAGACACAAAATGGGCCGATAAAACCATCTCCATTGATTGGAGTTTTAGGATTAATTGATGGAAAACCTCTTCGTCCACAATTAATTTTACAAAATGATTCACTTGTAATTATTGGAGAAACTAAAAATGAATTAGGTGGCTCTGAATACTTTGAATACATTCATAATTTTATTGGAGGAAAATGCCCCGTTGTTAATTTTAAAACCTCAAAACAACACATGGATGCTGTTCTTGAATTAATTAAAAAAAATCTAGTCAAAGTGGTTCATGATTGTTCTAAAGGTGGTTTGGGTGTAGCAATCTCTGAGCTAGCCATGCAAAACAAGATTGGCTGTAAAATTTCTTTAGAAAAGGTACCTGGAGAAAAACTATCTGATGATAGAATTCTTTTCTCTGAAAGTCATTCCAGATACCTTCTTGTTGTTGAAAGAAAAAATCTAAAACAAATTCAAAGTTTTTTGGAAAGAAAAGCTATATCATATGATGTGATAGGAAAATTTTCAAGCGATCAGATTGTTTTTCAAAAAAATTCTAGTAATGTGATAAAACTAAGCGTTGATAAAGCGCAAAAATCTTGGATTAGATCATTGGGGGAGTTAGTAGTTCATGGTTAAAGAAAATTGTGGCGTAGTTGGCATTTTCAGTCTTGATGGCTCTAATGTCATTCCTATGGCAATTGATGCACTTAGAGCACTACAACATAGGGGACAAGAAGCCTGGGGGATAGCAGTACCAAACAAACCACCATTAAAAAAATTAGGACTAGTTTCTGCATCCTCATCAGAATTTAAAAAAATTTCAGACGAATACAATTCTTCAGCCGTAATTGGACATGTAAGATATTCTACTATTGGAAAAAGTAATCTAGAAAATGCTCAGCCTCTCAAAGTAAAAGATCTATGCATTGCTCATAATGGAACCATTGCTAATGTTCAAGAATTAGCTAATATGGTAGGTGGATGTTCATTCACTCCTCAAAATTCTAGTGATACTTTGGTTGCAGCTGAAAGACTGGTTTCATTGATCTCAGAACAAGGTCAGATGGGAAAGGCACTTTCAATACTAAAAAACGAAATAATTGGTTCTTACTGCTTTACTTTTCTTTCAGATGACAATTCAGTTTATGCTGCGCGTGATCCCAAAGGATTTCGACCAATGGTTCTTGGATACAAAGCTGACAATAACTCTTACATTGTTGCATCTGAATCATCAGCACTTTCAGCAGTTGGTGCAACGTTGGAACGTGATGTAACTCCTGGAGAATTAATCAAACTAAGCAAAAATGGATTGGAGACTGAAATGTTTTCAGATGAACAAAAACATGCTCATTGTTCTTTTGAATTTACGTATTTTGCGCACCCTTCAAGCAACATGGAAGGTTCAAACATCTATGTGGCAAGAAAAAACATTGGAAAGTTTATGGCAAAAAAATTCCCAATCAATGATGCAGACCTAGTAATTCCAGTTCCTGATTCTGCAAGACCTGCTGCATTAGGTTATGCGCAAGAGCTTGGTGTTCCTTTTGATGAGGGCTTGCTAAAAGATAGATACAGTAGAAAAGGACCACTTCGTAGTTTCATTGAACCACATCAAAGTGACAGAATAGAAATCAACAGATGGATTATTCCAATTAAAGAGATAATTGATGGAAAACATGTTGTTGTAGTTGATGATAGTTTAGTTAGAGGAACTAGTTCAAAAGCAATTATCAAGGCACTAAAACGTGCTGGCGCAAAAAAAATTAGCATGTTGATTACATATCCACCAATTCGTTTTCCTTGTTATGCTGGAATTGATTTTCCATCACAAGATGAACTAGCGACATTTGTAAATGGAAAAGAATTAAGTGAAGAAGAAATTATTGAAAAAGTTCGTTCTGACATTGGAGCTGATTTTCTAGGATATAATGATGCAGAAAATCTTGCAAATGCAGTAGGAATTTCAAAAGATTC
>JADFGC010000079.1:0-3351 GCA_022567895.1 Nitrososphaerota archaeon | reverse complement strand
AAAAGTCAGGTCCGTTTCAAATACTTGTTTGCTATCCAATATTTTGAAAAGACATGACACAACAAGTCCAAAACACAACAAAGTCTAGTATACTAAAATACAAGACTGTAATCGCACTGGTAATATTGCCAGTATTACTAGCACTGTATGTTAACGGTGGAAACGCCTCGGAAATAATAACCACTTTGACCAGCGGTGTATTTCCTGCAGCAATGACCCTATTCACGTGGGGTATCGCAGTACAGCAGTTAGTACACATTAGAAGAAAGTAAGAAAGCGATCTCCTGCAATAAAACGACGCTTACTTTTTTCTTTTTTTTCATTTGATACGAACTGTTAATTACCAATAATTTCTAATTGCAAATATTGGATAGAGAACAATTTTGTAATGAAATCCTAAAGATTGATGATAAAATAAGATTTACAGCAATCTATGATGAAGGAGAATTTTATCACAAAATGCGTGAAGGACTAAATTCTTATCTTACACCTGAGGAGACTGAAAATTCTTTAGCCCAGGCAGTTTACAGATGGAATTCCAGGAAAAAAGCTGGGACAAAGATTGGTGAACCCATTTATGCAATGGCAAAATACGAAAAGGTTTATCGTATTACCATTCCAGTGGGAAAGGCAGGATTGATAATAGCTACTACAGAGTTGAATGTTAACGTAGAGGAAATTGTGGAAAAAGTCATAGAGACGAGAGACAAAAATTATTAATAAAACTTTATTGATGGTGCAAAATTTAGCTTTATTTTTTTTCTATTATGAATTTAGAATTTAGCCAGACAAAAATTTGATAATCGATTACAAAATTCATTAAAACATACTATTTCACCATCTGTTACAATAACAATAAAAAGTGTAAAAGTAATTGGGAATGAAATTATTATTGTTCTAATTCCAGCATGGAATAAAAAAGATGTTTATCAATATGATGGTAGGACTTTGATAAGGAAAGGTACAAACGATTTTCCAGCTTCACCAGATGAAATTAGAAAACTTCATGAAGGAAAATATGTAGTTTGAGTTAACTCAATTTTATCGTGAAATTTCAGATCTTAAAACATCATAAGCCTTTGATGCATCCTTACTATTCAAAGTAATAATCATCTTGTCTTTTGAAAAATATGCATCATCCCATTCTATTCCATTTGTATGCAATAAATCTGCAACATAGCTACCAACATCTGATCTGTTTTGTCCAGAAGGAATTCCAATAGAAATTCTTGTCAATCCAGTACTAAATTGACTCTGTGCATTTGGTAATGATTCTAAAAGTTTTCTTACATCAGCTAAATCCTCTGTTAAGAATCTAAACGAATCAGCTACTCTAAAAAACTCGTAATCAGGATCAATCTTTGAGAATTGATCAAAGAATGAAGAAGCTTCTGAAATTCTAAAACCATCTCGAGGAATTCTAACATCCATTATACCATCTGTAACAGAAAGACGAGCATTCTTTAGAACAGACTCATCTGAAATATCCTCTTTTTGCTCAAATGAATCAGAATAGCGCTTTATCGCAACCACTATGGTATTGAGATTTACAGAATTTCCAAGCACCTTTTCTACTTCGACCTGGATTTTGACAGCCAAGGCTGTATAGTTGATTAAATCCATCTTCATACAGTCATAGACTGAGCGATTCCTGGTAATGATTTCACGCACAACCTCAGGAACGGACATGCCTACCAGCCTCATAACAAAATATTATATAATGTCATGTATAAGAGTATTATGTAATTAGCCTTACAATCACCCATAATCCTTATATAATGTCATATATATTACATATCATAGGTGTTTATGACAAATGTTCTTTGATGACGAATTTGATAATCTCTTCAATAGAATGTCTAGATCCTTCATAAATCTAGATGACCTGTTTGAAGGGATAAAATCAACAGGAACTGCTTCTGGACCATTTTATTACGGTTGTACGATGACCGTTGGACCTGACGGAAAACCTGTAGTAACAGAATGCGGAAATGTAAAACCAGGATTATTTTCAACATCAGACACTAGAGAACCACTAGTTGACACAATTGTTGATGAAAAAGAAAAGGTTGTAAAACTGATTGCAGAGATGCCTGGAGTAGAAAAGAAGGACGTCAAAATTGTAGTTGATGGAAAAATTGTAAACATTGACGCAGAACATGGTGATAAAAAATATCACGTAAAGGTTCCAATCAAATACAAAGTTGATGAAAATTCTGTAAAGGCATCATACAAAAACGGTATTCTTGAAATAATCTTCAAGCAACTACCTGAAGAAAAACCAAAAGGAAAAACAGTGGAGGTCGAATAGACCCCATTTTTTTTATGGTGATATGAATGAGCGAATTAGAATTAAAAATTGAGAGAATAAAGGTAAAGGGTAAATGATATGAAAGAAAAGTGCAGAGTACTATCCAGGCAACATTTTGAAATTAGAAGAATTGATGCCAATCACGTGAAATGTTTTACTTGTAATAAGATTTGGAACAACCAAGAATTTGAAGATGATTATAGTGATATGAATGAGCGAATTAGAATTAAAAATTGAGGAAATTCCTCAGCAACATGTTGGAAATGGACGAGCAATAATTGATCCTAAAATTATTGAAGATACTAAATGGAGTACTGGACAAATTTTAGAATTAACTTATAACAAAAAAACTCATGTAAAACTTTGGCCAGGATCTACTGAAGACTATGGTTCTGGTATTGTAAAAATTGATGGAATTACACGACAAAACATCGGAGCAGGTATTGGTGATAAAATAAAAATCAAAGCTGTTGAAGCTAGTTCTGCAGAACAAATTATTCTATCTCCAACAGAAAAGATTCAAGCTGAAGGATTACAGGAATACATGAGACAAAACTTTTTGAATCATATCTTTACAACTGGTGATACCATAACTCTTGGTACACAAATGGGTGGAAAGATTCAGTTCATTGTAACTAGTACAAAACCTGCAAAACCTGTAATTGTAACTGAACAAACAACTTTCAAGCTTGGTTCAATGGCAAAAGCAATTGATTCATCTTATCCAAGAATTACTTATGATGATCTAGGCGGATTAAGAAAAGAAGTTCAAAAGATTCGTGAAATGGTAGAATTACCTATGAGACATCCTGAATTATTCGAGAAAATTGGCGTCGAAGCACCAAAAGGTGTGCTTTTGTATGGTATTCCTGGCACGGGAAAAACCCTTCTTGCAAAGGCAGTTGCTGGAGAAACAAATGCTCACTTTACTTCACTAAGCGGTCCTGAAATTATGGGAAAATACTATGGTGAATCAGAACAACGACTCAGAGAAATTTTCAAACAAGCTGAAGAAAACGCACCAAGCATAATCTTCATTG
>JADFGC010000034.1:0-12380 GCA_022567895.1 Nitrososphaerota archaeon | reverse complement strand
ACTTGCTCTAATGCATTACCTATCTCTCTAGCTATTGTCTTATCAGCTTGAGCATGGCTAATGAAAACTTCTATTGGAATACGCACTAAGTAGAATACATTTTTTGATTTAAAAATGGTTACGAGATACTCTAATCCTATCAGACCCGCACCTGTAATGAATCTGTTGAGATTCAATCCATTATTGTCCTAATGTTGGTTCCCTCACAGGGCTTTGCAAATTAGTTCAACACTCTAACTAATCTGCATGCTGCAAACTTTTGGTAATTTAGCTTTCTAAATTGTCAAAGAAGGCTATGATCCCATGAGATTCAACCTATTTACTCGTTGTATTTACGAACAAATTTTGTAAAAATCTGTTTGATTTTTTGTTTGATCTTGTGATTTTCGTGCGTAAAATAAAACAAACAAACAGAAAACCATAGTGTTTTTTGTTTTGTTTTATGTTTGATTTTGATTTCATGAAAATTTTTGATCAACAATAGAGCAACTAAGTGATGAAAATGACCAATTACGCGCTACGTGACACGCGCGTGATGAAAAATTTTCTAATTTTTATCTATTTCATCTAGTTTTTTCTCAAATGCACGGTCCATTGCATCTAACCGCTTTTCTGATGCCAAAATTTGCTCATCATACATTTTTTCAAGATTTTCCATAAATTTTTGATTATATTGACCGATTTTTTCTTCGATGATTTTATCCATGTTTTCTTTCAAGTTATCAACTTCTGTCTCTCTTTTCTCAAGTTCAGATTTTTCTTTCTTTAATTTTTCAATTTCAGCAT
Organism: Nitrososphaerota archaeon; assembly: GCA_022567895.1. Classification (GTDB taxonomy): domain Archaea; phylum Thermoproteota; class Nitrososphaeria; order Nitrososphaerales; family Nitrosopumilaceae; genus DRGT01. Next base: position 11,594 of record JADFGC010000034.1, on the reverse strand, counting down.
TTTTCTTTGATTGATCATATACCAAAAGTTCTGGTTCAAGTGTAATGTACAGTTCTAACTTTTCTTCATCAGTCAATCTATCATACTGTGGCAAATAACCACCATGACCAGTTAATTTGTGTGCATAATTTTCATCATGAATTCTTGCAGCTTTTGTAAAGAAAAAAGCTCTGAAGCTGTGAAGAGTTATCTTTCTTCTGTTGATTCCATCATATTTTTGATCAAGATCTGCTTTTTTCAAAAATCTTTCAAAGTTCACCACTTCATTCATCCTTGCAGCATGAACTTTCTCATTAGAGCCAAACACCAGATCATTTTCAGCCAAATTTCGAATTTTTATGCTCAACAATGAAGCAGCTTCTCTAGAAATGAAGGTGGTTCTAGCGGTTTTTGTTTTTGTAATTTTGGCTGGAATATGTATCATTACACGTTCCTTTGAGAAATCAAAGTCCTTCCTTCGAAGCTGGACTGCTTCACCAATACGCAAACCAGAAGACAATAAGGTGAGATAAAGTGCTTTCTTCTTTGTAGTCTGTTCTAAGATTTGTCTAACTGCATCAAGTTGAAGTGGAAAGGGTTCTTCTTTGAGTTGTTTTGGAAAAGATAGGTTTGCCTTTACATCTTCTTTTACTATTTTGATTCCGACATAATACAAAAATCCCTTGAGACTAGAGAAGTTTTGTCTTATGGTGCTTGCTGCCAGACCTCTGTTGGTGTTCCAGTTAATCCAATCCTGAAGAAGATCAAAACAATCATTCTCAGACTTTTTCATAAAAGGTATAGGATCTCCAATGCCTTTTTCCATGCAATAGCTGAAAAAGGAATTAACAACCTGTTTTATGCCAATTTGTGTTCCTGGAGCCAATGTTGAGGTTTTCTCATAATAGGTTTCAATGGTTCTAAGCATGATTTCTTATGCCTACTCAGGTTTAAAATGATAACTTTTCGTTTATAATTTTCATTAAAATTATAACCCAAGTACTATGGATTAAAATCTAATTATGGAAGAGGGTGAGAAAAAACTCAAACAAGAAGATTGTTATGAGGATAAACTAGGTGCTGGAATTCTAACACTTACCACAAAACGATTAGCCTTTGATAAAACAAAGGGTAGAATTATGGATTTTTCAAAACAGTTTGGTGATACTGTTATTGATGTTTCTTTGGGAGATGTAAAAAAAGTTTGGAAAGAGGGTTTGTTTATAAAAAAAGTATGTTTTACAGCAACAACAAAAGATGGTGAAAAAACCTACAAGTTTGGTGTTTTAGGTACAGGTGGCTGGAGAAATGATATTCAAGATGCAATTGAAGATTTCAAAAATCAGTAACCAACGTCAACTGTATCCAATCTCCACGATTGTCTAACAAAAGTATCATCAAGTTCAGCTCCTTGTTTAACTGAAGATTCTAAAATTCCTGTCCATGCAATTTGGGAACCACAATCTCCAGAATATTCTTGGGGGGAGATAAAAAATTTGCAATTATGTCTTTTACATACACTTTGTAACATTTTTGATAGTCTTTTGTTTGCCGCAACACCCCCAACAATCAATAATTCTTTTTTCTTTGTAAATGCCAATGCTCTTTCAGCTGCTTCAGCAATCATGGCAAAGGCAGTTTCCTGAAGAGAAAAGCAAGCATTTTCAATTCCTTGGGAGCTGATTGATTTTGTGGCAGAAAGCAATCCAGAAAATGAAACATCATTTCCTTTTACTGTATACGGTAATGAAATATAGGTTGAAGATTTGTTTGCAAGTTCTTCAATTTGTTTTCCACAGGGAGATGCAAATCCAAGTGATCTTCCAAACTGATCTAATAATTGGCCAAGTGTAATATCTAATGTTTCACCAAATACTCGCCACCTTCCCATCATAAATGCAAGTAACATTGTATGGCCTCCCGAAACAAGAAGAACTAAGGGATTTTTTGATCCTGTTAATAGCTTTCCTAGTTCTATGTGTCCAATTGCATGGTTTACAGGAAATATTGGGATTTTATAATATGAGGATAAAGAACGTGCAACAACAGCTCCCACTCTAAGACACGGCCCTAAACCTGGGCCTGCTGCATATGCAACCATATCTAAATCACTTACGTTTACTTTTGCATTTTTTAGACTCTCAGAAAGAACTTGAGGACTGTTTTCAACATGATGACGAGAGGCTTCTCGTGGATGAATGCCTTCTCCTTTTGGAGGTTGGTAAATTTTTCTAACATCAGAAAGAATTTTTCCTTTTTTTCCTTTTTTTTCTAAAACTGCACAAGAAAATGTATGAGCAGTACTTTCAACGCCTAAACAGATCATTTTATCCTCTACTTAATGTAGATACTATTTTTACTACATCTCCATTTTTTAATTTATGCTCTGCTCCAATCCTTTGTTTTGTTTTACAATCTATGGCGTGTAGGAATCCTTTTGCAATGTCAGCATGAATTATAGCTGCCAAGTCCTTAGCAGTTGAACCATCAACTAGCAATTTTGCATCAGGAAAAACAACTCCATCTTTATTACAAAATTTAGTCTCATCTTCAACAGGATAAACCACTATTGTTTTTAGAACATCAAATACAGCTGAATTCAAAGTTTTTTGAATTCCAGTTGTTTCGATCTTTGAAAAAACTGTATGTACAACATCAAGTGCTTTTTTCTGCTGAGATGATATCTCAATGTTTTCTTTTAATGAGAAATTATTGCTTCCTGGAACATAATCAACTAAACCTGATTTTGATGCTTTACGCAGCAGTAATTCTGTTTCTGCACTACAAGGAATCACTTTTTCATCTTTAATTTTTTCAATTAACTTGAGATCTTTGCACAAATCTGCTTTGTTAGCGGCAATTAGAATAGGTTTAGTATTTTTTCTAAGCTCTTTAACAAATGTAGAAAGATCGTTTGCATTCCATTCAGTTGGTTTTTTTGTAAGCAGACCAGTACTTTGTAAAACCTCTTGTACTTCATAGTCCTTTATTCCTAAACCACTGAATCGCTTTGCAATTCCATCAACTAATTGAACAGTCTTTTGTTCAATCTCTTTTGATAGTTTCTGCCATTCACGTTCTAAAATTTGTGTGAACCATTGATCAAATTCAGATATAACAAATTCAATGTCTTCAAGAGGATCATGGCTTCCAACTTGAACCGGTTGACCTTGAATGTCTGTTGAACCAGAAATATCAACAACATGAATTAATACTTCAGCTTGTCTTGCATCATCTAAAAATTGGTTGCCTAATCCTTTTCCTTCATGTGCTCCAGGAACTAATCCTGCAATATCAATTAATTTTACTGGAATGAATCGAGTTCCATTAACACACAAAGGAATTTCATGTTTTATTCCAAAATGTTTGCAAGCACAATCAGTTTTTACATATGCAACTCCAACGTTTGGTTCAATGGTAGTAAATGGAAAATTTCCTGTAGGGACAGGTGTTTCGGTTGCAGCTGAAAAAAATGTTGATTTTCCAACATTTGCTTTGCCCAATAATCCAATTTGCATGAACAAAAAAAAATCTATTCTACATATTAGTATTGCAGAAATCGTTTAATCACCTTGAATTTGACTATATTATGTGTCTCTTGTTGTTACTGGAAATCCAGGTGTAGGTAAGCACACTATTGCAAAAAATTTAGCCAAAATTTTAGATTGCAAAATTTTGGATATTAACAAAATTGCTCGTGAATCCAACCTATATGAAAAAACTGATGAAACTCATGATGTAGATATTTCAAAGCTAAAAAAAATCTTAAAAAAGAAAATTTTAAAAAAATCCATTATTGTTGGCCATTTGGCACCTTATGTTCTGACAAAATCTCAAATTTCTAAAGCAATAATACTTCGTAAAAATCCTTATTCTCTTTCTAAAATATACAAAAAAAGAAAGTATTCTAAGAAAAAAACTGCTGAGAATCTAGGTAGTGAAGTTTTAGGAATTATTGCTTTTGAAACAGTCAAAAAATTTGGAAAGGAAAGAACTTTTCAAATAGATACTACTTCAAAATCTATTTCAAAAATTTCCAAACAAATAACAGATATTATTAATGGAAAAGTCGATGCCGAGATAATAGATTGGCTTTCAGTAGTTGCTAAGAAGAATGATTTGCAAAAATTCTTTTCCTACTGATTAAATATTGCATTAAGTGGAATATCGTAAATGTTTGAAATTATAAAATGTGATTTAGCTGGTAGAATTGGGATATTACATACAAATCATGGAAAGGTAGAAACTCCTGCATATGTTCCGGTTATTCATCCTGTAAATCAATCCATTCCAGTAAAAAAATTCAAGGAATTAGGTTTTGATTTAGTTATTACAAATGCATACATTACAAAAAATCATTATGGACAAGAAGCCATAAAACGTGGAATACATGACATTATAGGTTTTGATAGTTCTGTTATGACAGATTCTGGTGGTTATCAAGTACTAGAATATGGTGGAGTAAAAGTTTCAGCTCCCGAAATGGCAGAGTTTGAAACAAAAATCAAAACTGATATTGCAATTCCACTTGACAAACCAACTGGTTTTGGTCTTTCAAAAACTAAAGCAAGATCCTTTGTTGATCATACTCTAAAAATTTCAAAACAAACTTTGAAACAAAGTTCAAAGAATGGACAGATTTGGGTTGGTCCAATTCAGGGAGGAGAACATTTTGATCTAGTTAAACACTCAACCAAGGAACTAGTGGATTATGGTTTTGAAATGTTAGCGTTGGGAAGTCCAGTTGAATTTATGGAATCATATGAATACAATCTTTTAGCAAAAATGATTATTGCAGCAAGATCACAAATGCCTTCCTCTATGCCTCTTCATCTTTTTGGTGCTGGTCATCCCCTCACGATTCCATTTGCTATAGCGTTAGGATGTGATACTTTTGACTCTGCTTCATACATACTTTATGCAAAACAAGACAGATACATGACGGAAGACAGAACTAGACATCTCTCTGAAATTGTAAATTTTTCATGTAATTGTGAGGTTTGCTCAAAATTTACGCCAAAGGAATTACTTGCATTAGAAGAATCAGAAAAAATCAACAATCTAGGATTACATAATTTAATTTCAATAAAATCTGAGGTTGAAAGGGTAAAAGACGCAATTCATGAAGGTCGATTATGGGAATATGTCATGAAAAAAGCAAGGGCTCATCCCAAACTATTTGAAGTTATTGAGGCCTTTACATCAAACCCAAATTATTTCATAGATACTACCCCAAAATTTAAAGAAAAAGCTATTTTCCTATTCTCAAAAGAGGACCAATTCAGACCAGAGATAATATCATATCACAACATAGTAAGAAAATTTCGCAGTAAGAAAAAAGCGTTGGTTATTTCAAAAGATACCACATTAAAACCTGCATATTTATCACCGGAGCATTTCAAAATTAAGAAATCATTCAAAAATTCTGAATTAATTCAATTTTGTCATTACAATCCATATCTTGGCTTAATCCCTATTGAGATTTCAGATATCTATCCTGCAGCTCATTATCTGATGGCAAATTCTATGCAAACTCCTGATGATTTTTCTGTATTTGCAAAAACGTGGCAGGTGTTTTTTGAAAAGAATCATTTTTCAGTAATTCATTATGATAAGAATGATTCATTCATCAAGTTCTTTGTAAAATCATTGCCAAAAAATATCAAAAAGAAATCTCTAAGTTAAAAGAAAAATAATAAAAAAGAATGTGGAGAGAAACCGTCTATAAAGCGGCGTCTTCTGCCCAGCCTTTTATGAAAACTCCGTTCTTGTGAAGAGGTACTGGTTGTCCTGCAGTGTAATTCATTGGTCTCATCCAAAAGATTGATTTTGTTGGACAAACTCCAATGCATGCACCATCAGAGATACATCTCTCTGGATAAAAGACAAATGCTTTTCCTCTCTTCCAGCCTTCAACAGGCTTTACACGAAGTACATCTGGACCAAGAGTTGTACAGATTTCGACACATAGTGCGCATCCGATACATCTCTGTTCATCTACGTCTGGAAGTATTGCTATTGGCATTTATTTCACTTAATGTCAAAAGTGCTCAGTTGCTATTTAAACCATAATAGAATTTCATAACAGGGTTATGGTTCTGTTAAGATCGCGAATGATATAACGCTGTAATTTTTTGAAAATCTGATAATTGATAGATAATATTGAAATTAAATTTTAATTAAAATAATTTTCAATTTAAATTAAGAAAAAACAAAAGAAAAGGGCGTGATGTTCACTTTGATGGCTTTCTAAATGCGTCGACTTGACCAGAGGTTATCCAGTCAAGTAGTTCTGCGGATGTTGGATTTAGTTCTGCTTTTTTGTTCATGAGGTTAGCAACCCAAAGCCAGTTAATTTGGTTAAGAAGTGGTTTGTTTGCTTCGTCACCAGCCCGAACTTTTGCAAGTAAAGCTTGATCTTGTGTTTTTATCCATTCGTCATAGGATCTTCCCATGCAAGTCCGATCTAGGGATGCACTAATTAAAGCTTTTGAAGATTCTACTTTACTGCGAATGAACTTTTTTGTGTTGACAAAGTTTTAAGGTAGAACTTTGGCCAGTTGATTTCTTGAAAGTAAATGTTCTTGGTGCTTCCCATGAAGTTGGTCGATCAGGTTTTCTTGTTAATTGTAATGGAACAAATTTCTTGTTAGATTATGGTGTAATGTTTGGAAAGCGCGGAGCCCCTCCACAATATCCTTTGCACGTAAAACCAAGAGATGTTGATTCTGTTATCATCACCCACGCACATTTAGATCATTCAGGAAATGTTCCATCACTATTTGTTAGTGGAAATACAAATGTATACGCTACACCACCAACTTTTGATTTAAGTCAATTATTGATTGAAGACATGCTGAAAATTGAAAAGGGATTTCATCAGTTTGATCTTCCTGAAGTAAACAATATGATGAGAAATGCAAAAGAAATTAGTTACAAACAAAAAATTTCGAGAGGTAATGCATCATTTGAGCTACGTGAATCAGGTCATGTGCTAGGTGGCAGTACTGTTCTAGTAGAGTCAGAGAATAAACGACTATTTTACACAGGGGACATTAATCCTAAAGGTTCACGAATGCTTAGAGAAGCTGATTTGGATATAGGAGAAATTGATTTACTAATTACTGAAAGTACGTATTCTCAAACTGAGCAAATTCCTAGAAAAGAGGCAGAAGATGGATTAATTGAATTCGCAAATGAAGTAATAGATAGAAAAGGAGTTTTGTTCATACCTTCATTTTCTGTAGAGCGCTCTCAAGAAATTGCATGTGTTCTAAACAATGCAAAATTTAAACACAAAATTGTCATGGATGGAATGGCATTAAAGGTAAATGAAATAATGTTTCGTTATCCTGAATATCTTAAAGATGCTAAACTATTTGCCGATTCTATCAATGGAACAATTCCAATTAGAAATCAACATGAAAGAAAGAAGGCTTTGGATGAACCTTGTATTGTGATTTCTCCTGCTGGAATGCTAGTAGGAGGAAACGCAGTTTACTACCTTCAACAACTTGCGTTTGATAACAAAAATGGAATTGCTCTAGTTTCATATCAAGGAGAAGGTACACCTGGTCGAAAATTGTTAGAAACGGGAAAGGTTTCAACACGAGGTCATGATATGAAAGTTACAGCAGAGGTAAAACAATTTGAATTCTCAGGACATGCTGATAGAAATGACCTATTAGATTTTGTAAAAAATATCAAGGGAAATCCTAAGGTTTTAACAGTTCATGGAGACAGTGATTCTTGCGTCAAATTTGCTGAAGAAATCAAAGAAAAGTTTGGTCTTGATGCACATTCTCCTGAATCTAATGAAATCATAGAAATTTGAAATGCAAAAACAATCCCTGATAAATATAGATCATAGCATCAATAGTGGTCAAGTTTTCCTTTGGGAAAAAATTCAAAACACCTGGTATGGAATTAATGGCCTAGATGTTTTAGCCTGTAATGAAAAATCGTTCAAAATTAGCTCGTTTGCTCAAAATTCCTTTGATTTTTTCAGAGAAGAAGATGATTTTTCTGAAATAATTCAAAGTATTACAAAAGATAGAATTGTTAGGAAGGCAGTAAAACTATTTCCAGGTTTAAGGTTATTACGACAGGATCCCTTTCAATGCTACATTTCCTTTATTGCTTCATCAAATTCTAATATCCAAAACATCAGGCATGTTTTGCAACAATTATGTAAAAAATTTGGAAAAAAGATTATTTTTGAAGAAAAAGAATTCTTCTTATTTCCTGAACCAAAAACCCTTGCAAAAGCAACAAGAAGTGATTTACAAAATTGTAGTTTAGGATATAGAGCAAAGTCTGTTAGTGAAGCATCATTAGCTGTCACCACAGGACAAATTAATTTTGATTTTTTGAAAAAAACTAGTTATCAAAATGCAAAAGATATTCTTTTAGATGTAAATGGAATTGGAAGTAAAGTTGCAGATTGCATATTATTATTCTCTCTTGAGAAATTAGATGCGTTTCCCATCGATAGGTGGGTTTTAAAAATTTTAGACAAGTATTATTCTGATAAATTTCAGATTGATGGAAAGTCATTAACTGAAAAAAAATATAATCAAATTCACGAAAAGATTGTAAACCATTTTGGTCCGTATGCTGGATATTCTCAACAATTTCTTTTCAAAATGGAACGAGAAATTAACCGAAAAAGATGGTTGTAAACCCTTAAAATGGTTATTGCGTTCAAAATTTTTGCGGGCCGGTAGCTCAGCATGGATAGAGTGTTGGACTTCTAATCCAATGGTCGTGGGATCGAAGCCCTCCTGGCCCGCCAGATTTTACTTAGGTTTCATATTCAATCTATGATCAAAGTAGAGTTAGAATGCCAAAACCTGCTTCTATTTTATATATTTGTCAACCTAGGTATGATTTGCATGGGACTGAAAACTATTCCAAATACCGAAAGAGTGTTGATCCAATACAAGTTTGAAGATGAAGATTCAGTATACATTAAAATGATGACTTTAGATGGATATCAAGATCTAAAAAAAATTGACAGTATAGAATATTGTAAATTAATGAAATGATTATGTTTTTACAAGGTTTGGATTTTTAGAATAAATCTATTTCACTTTACGTCGCCCAGTTCCGCGTCCTGTAGAAACATATCTTCCTTTACCAGAAGGGCGTCCAGCTGTTTCTTTTATGTCTCCGTATTTCATTCTTTTAGTACCACGTCCCATTGAAATGCTTACTTTTTTTGCTGCCTCTTTTCGTTTTTTCTGGACGTTTTTGTATGCTTCACCTGTCCAGTTATCAGATTCCTTTTCTGTCACTCTTCTTTTTGTTCCTCTACCGCCAACTCTAACTACTTTACCCATAAAGCAGCAGTATTGTTTTCAAGTCTTTAAACTTGTTCATTTTCAAACAGTTTAAAAGAAAAAAACCAAACTTTACATCATTGTAATTAGCTCATGTAGAAAGTGTGGTGCTAAACTGGTATCTCTTGAAAATGGAAAAGAGGGGTGTCCAGAATGTGGCCTTGTTGTAAACCATTAACATGAATAAGAACAGAAAATTTTCTCATATCTAAATAATAACTATGAAATTCGTCCCTATTATTGTAGGAATAGATATCCTTTTTTGCAACAAATCATAATTTAGAATAATACCAAGATCATCACAATTATTGTGATAAATAAAATCACTAAAAAGTTTATTTACGCTTGTAAAAATTCCTAGAATAGATTTTGGTAAAGGAAAAATAGTAGCTTTTACAAACTTTGTAGATGGGATGAGATAATTAAAAATGTTAGAATTTTTTTTGACGCAAATTCAGTCATTCACACCTGCTCTTGTTTTAACACTTGGACTCGCTATTGGATTACAACATGCTTTTGAGCCTGATCATATAGCTGCAGTAACAACACAAGTAATACGTCAAAAAAATAAATCACAATCGCTAAAAGAGCTGATAAAAAAAGGCGCTCTCAAATCTTCAATCATAGGAGCAATTTGGGGAGCAGGACACACCACAACGCTAGTTTTGGTAGGATTGTTGGTGTATTTGTTTTCAGTAAATATCCCTGATGTTTTTTTTATTAGTTCAGAATTTATTGTTGGAGTTATGCTAATCTTTCTTGCAATTACAACACTTTCAAACAAAAAATTATTTAAAATTAAACACATGCACTCACATGCGCACAAAGATGGTACTATTCATACTCATCCACACGACCACGGTAGTGATCACAAACACGGTCACAAATCATACCTAATAGGTTGCATACATGGACTAGCTGGAAGTGGTGTTTTGTTAGTGGTAATAGCAGGAACTCTTAGCAGTGTTCAAGATATTTTGAGTTTTATTTTGATTTTTGGAGTTGGCTCAGTTATTGGAATGACTGTGGTAAGTAGTTTAATTGGAATTCCATTTGCATTATCAAATAAAGCGTTATCATTAGAAAAAACACTTCGATATGTAGTAGGTTCTGTTAGTTTTCTTATAGGAATATCTATTATCTATGAAATTGTAAATGTTGGAAAATTATTTAGTTTTTAAAAATTCTATTAAACACTAGTTTCACAAAATTATTTATTTCATTTAATCGTGACAATATTATGAAGGATATTGAATTAAAGCTAGATTCTGAAACAATAAAACCAAATTCTGAAATTAAAGGAACTGTTATTGTAAATTTTACTGGGCGATATGATGGAATAGTGATTAATACACAAATTCTAAATTCAAACGAGCTAATTGTTTACAAATCATATAATGGGAAAGAAATTTCTGATAATGTTTCTCGTTTGTTTATTAGTAAAGATGTAATGCCAGATAACAAGGCTGTTTTTACAGCTGTAATTGAATTTGAGCCAAAAGAATCACATGAAGTAAAGTTTCGTGCCTCAATCATTGAGCAACATAAAGAGATTGAGAGCGATATACTATTTGCGAAATTTTCAGCCTAGAATCTTTGTTTAGTGATAATCAGAGTACCAGTCATCCAAGGATGAGGCTCACAATGGTATTCAATTTCAATGGGCTCAGTGAAAAGAAATTCATATTCTTCTCCAGCCTTAATGACTCCTACAGAACCAAAGGTGCCGCTATACGAATCTTCAGCCCGATGATCAGGGGTAACAGTGTGTGGAGTATCATCAACATTTTTCCATATCACATGATTATCGATTCCTAGCTGAATGTTTACTAATTTTGGAACAAAGTTATCCTGTTGGTTTGGATTTGCAGAGCCCGGAATCATTTCAATAATTAATTCTTTTACTGGATGTAAAATATGTGCATCAACTGATGGTTTTGCTAAGGATTCTGGAATGTAATACATTTGATAGAAAACTATTCCAACAGACATTCCAACTATAATTGTAATAATTCCAATACCATAAGCATGACTTGATGTTGTTGAGCTCAACATTTCGTGTGGTTGCTGGAAGTCTTATAAAGCTTGTTTAGGTTGTATGAAAATTTATGATTTGTTAACATCCGAAGTTCCAATATTTGGATTCTTGTTTTTGTCTAATCCTAAATCAGCATCTACTTTTGGTGTTGGAACCTCTTGTGGAATTTCTTTTGGAGGTTGTTTTCCTTCTACAGCGGAACTACCTTCAGGAAGTTGTGGAGTTTCAGCTTCTTT
>JADFGC010000078.1:0-3493 GCA_022567895.1 Nitrososphaerota archaeon | reverse complement strand
GCACCACTAAGTAAAATATCTCTAGCATGTTGTAATGTTTTTACACCACCTCCAACTGTAAAGGGAATATCAATAACTTCAGCAACTTTCTTAACAAGAGTTTTGATTGTTTCACGTTGTTCTTCAGATGCTGTGATATCAAGAAAAACTAATTCATCAGCTCCTTCATCACTATATTTTTTTGCCAATTGAACTGGATCCCCTGCATCTTTTATTGATTCAAAATGCAATCCTTTTACTACTCGTCCATTTTTTACATCAAGACAAGGAATTATTCTTTTTGTTAATGTCATATCTTCTTTGCCTCCTCAATAGAAATTTTATTTTCATAAAGTGCTTTTCCAAGAATTACACCATAAAGATTAAGTTTTTTCAGCTGTTTCACATCATCAATACCTGAAACACCACCACTAGCTATAACATTTGCATTTTCTAATGAACATGCTTTTTGTATTGATTCTATATCTGGGCCTTGCATAGTACCATCTCTACTTATGCTAGTTAAAAGAAACTCTGAAAATCCTAATTGTAAAAATTCATTCATCCCATCTAATAGAGTGATTTCCGTACTTTGCTGCCACCCGTCAACAGCAATTTTTCCATCAATTTGATCAACGGAAATTACAATTTTCTTTTTTCCAAGTGAATCTGAAATTTTCAATACAGTTTCTTTATCCTTAAAGGCCAATGTTCCCAGCACAATTCTATCTGCAGTTTTTCCAATTTCAAGTATTGTAGATTCATCACGCAGACCACCTGCAACCTCAACAGGAACATTTAGCTCTGAAAGCATTTTTTTTATGATTTCTAAATTTGATCCTCTTCCTAAGGTTGCATCTAAATCTACAATGTGTAGCATATCTGCACCTGCACTTTGCCATTTTTTTGCAATTTCAAGAGGGTTGCTGCTGTAAACTGTCTTATTGTTTGGATCACCTTTTACAAGACGAACTACTTGTCCATCCATAAGATCAATTGCTGGAATAATTTTCATTTTTTACACTCTCTAAGAAAGTTACTTATCATCATTGAACCAATTTTTCCTGATTTTTCTGGGTGAAATTGTGTTCCAAAAAAGTTTTCTTTTTCAACTATTGCAGGAATCTTTATCCCATAGTCTGAATTAGCTATTACTACATCTTCATTTTTTGGTTTTGCTCTGTAAGAGTGCACAAAGTAAACCCATGAACCATCTTTAATTCCTTCTAGAAATTTACTAGATTTTTTTATTTCAATATTATTCCAACCCATGTGAGGAACTTTCATTGTATTTGGAAGAACTACAACTTCTCCTTCCATAATTCCTAATCCTTTTTCATTTCCTTCTTCGCTTTTTTCAAAGAACATTTCCATACCTAGACATATCCCTAAAACAGGAATTTTATCTTGAACATAGTCTTTGAAATCAGTCTTTGAATAATCACGTAGACTTTTAATGGCAGGATCAAAGTTTCCAACTCCTGGAAACAATATTCCAGAATAGTTGTTTACTCTATCAAAACTTGTAATTACATCTACTTGTGCAGAATTTTTTTCAAGAGAGTTTTTTAGACTGAAAATATTGCCTGCTCCATAGTCAAATATTGCTACTTTTACCATTACATCGCACCTTTGGTGCTAGGAATTCCTTTCTGTTTTTTGTCAATAGATGCTGCTGCTCTTAATGCTACCGCTAGTGATTTCATGGCAGCCTCTATTTTGTGGTGATCATTATCACCATACTTTACAGTAAGGTGAATGCAGCTATTGAGGTTTTGAAGTAGTGATTGGAAAAAGTGTTCAACATCTTCTTGTGACATGTCTTCAATCTTTGATCTTTTTGTATGAAGTTTTAGTTTGTAGTATGATCGTTTTACCAAATCTATTGAAGCCTCAGCTAGAGATTCATCCATTGGTACTGAAGCATAACTAAATCTAGTAATGCCTGCTCTATTTCCAAGAGCTTTGTCAATAGCAGAACCAACAGAAATTGCCGTATCCTCAATCAAGTGGTGCTCAATTTTGTCTCTTGATTTTGCCTTTACTTGAAGATCAAGCATGGCGTGTTTTCCTAAAGCAGTAATCAAGTGATCAAGAAAACTAATTCCAGTACTTATCGAAGTTTTTCCAGTCCCATCAAGATTTACACTAACTGTGACATCAGTTTCCTTTGTCGTTCTCTTTATCTTACTTTGTCTTGATTTCATTTTTATCACTAAGCTGTGTAATCTACCTCAAACCAGATTTAATACCTTCGGAAGAAGTTGAATCGAGTCTAGAATTAAAGTCGCGCCATTTTTTTCAAAAAAACTTCTTTTCAAATTAGTTTCTTTGCTTGTTCCAATAATTCCACAAAAAGTTGTTTTGTTTCCATTCTCAGTTGCTTTTTGTGACATAATCAAATCTTCCATAGAATCGCCAACAAAAATTGTGTGAGATGAGTTTAATCCTTTTATTGAACGCAAAAGAGATTCTGGATTTGGTTTTGCAAGTTCTCGTGGTTCGTCCTCTAAAAATACTGAGTTTTTAGTATTGAATTGATCTAAGATTTCTTTTAATGAATAACTTATTGAATCATAGCCACGTCCTGTAACAATAGCAATGTTTTGATTGAATTTTTTCTGTAATTTATCTAACAGGTCTTTTGTTACAATTACTTTATCATTTTCAATGAATCCATTTGCAGTAAATTGTGATTTTTTATTGAATAGTTTTTGGTATAGTTCTGGTCCGTAGAATAATTGATCAAAAACTGAATAGAGTGGATTATTAGAATGTCTTCCAGGATAATCTAATTTTTTTCTAATTTCTGAAATATCAACATCTATACTGTCAAGATATTTTTCAACCGATTTTATGCCTGTTTCATCAGCGTTTTGAATTACTTGAAAAATAAATTCAGATCCATCCTTGTTTAGTTTTTTGGCAGCTGTTAATGAAATAATTGAAGCATATGTCAAATCAACTTCATCATTGAATCCACCAGTTTTTTTAAAGGCATCAATAATTTGACTAGTTACTGGAATTGCGTTTGAAATTTTTGAAAATTCTTTAAGGATAAAATCAGTTGTTTTGATTATTGCTTCATCATACGAATTTGTAACATCAATTAGTACTCCATCACAATCAAAAACAATTGCATCAACATCATCTAGTGAAATGGCATCATCAACATAGATACCATCATCCATTTTTGAAAGGGTCATTCTAATAGATCACGTATTGCCAACAAGAATTTTGAGTTCATTTCTTTTGTACCAACGGTCACCCGTAAGCATCCTTGGTGCTTTCCAATTTTCCCAAGTTTTCTTATAGAAATTCCTTGTTCAATCAAGGCTGTAAAGATGCGGCTATCTGCTCCACGAGCATCAAATAGTACGAAGTTTGCCTTTGAATCAAAGACCTCAAAAGCATCATATTTTCTAAGATTTTCGATAATTCTTTTTCTTTCTTTTTTTATTATGGTTACTGCATCTGACATTATCTTTGGTTTTTCAAGTGCCAAAATTCCTGC
>JADFGC010000033.1:0-13121 GCA_022567895.1 Nitrososphaerota archaeon | reverse complement strand
GATAGCATTCACGCTCTTTTGGACGGTGTAGTTACCCTAGTTCTCTTATTAGCAGCTAAAATGGCCATCAAGCCACCGGATGCAGAACATACCTATGGGCATGGAAAGGTTGAATCTCTTGGAGGGTTATTTGGGGGAATTGCTATACTTTTGGTTGCTGCATTTTTCATTTATGAATCGATTAATAGAATTCAAAGTCCTCCTCCAGAAATTTTACCTGGTCTTTTTGCATTGATAGCTGGATTTTACACAATAGGTGTAGATATTTTCAGAATTATTCTTCTAAAAAAATCCATGAAAAAAATTGGTGGAACTACTCTAAAAGCTGATTTTTACCACGCATTTATGGACTTGGGTTCTACAATGGTAGCAATAATTGGCATAGTTTTGGTAACTTATGGGTTCTATTATGGTGACTTTTTTGCGGCATTAATTCTCGGAGTAGTTTTGTCAATTCTTAGCGTGAAATTGATTTACACATCAGCAATGGATTTGACTGACATTATTTCACCAGAGTTAGTGAAGCAAGTAAGGCAAATTGTGTCAAATACTGAGGGAGTTATTGAACCAGGCCCTATACTTATGAGAAAATCAGGTGATACAATTTTTGCTGATATCACAATTTCATTACGAGGAGATGTAAGTTTCGATAAAGCTCACGAAATTAGTCACAACGTTGAAACAAACATCAGAAATTCCCTTCCAAATGCCGCAGTTACAATTCATTTTGAGCCAAATTGGGAAGAAATTCCAAGAAATTCAAAAATTAATGAAATAGCAAAATCAGTTGAGGGGGTAAAAGAAGTTCATAACATTAGCAGTTATACTTCTGAAGGAAAAATCTATGCAAGTTTACACGTAATGGTTGATCGAGAAATCAATCTTGATTCTGCTCATAAAATTTCTGAAATGATTGAAGATAAGATCCAAAACGATATACCTCAAACTGAGCATGTTACAATACATTTAGAACCACATGTTTCTATTCCGGAAAATCTCAAGGTAGAAGGCAAAAAAACAGAGGAGAGGATCAAAAGTATTCTCAATGAATATGAAGAAATTAAAAAAATTGGAAGAATTGTAATTCTTAATTTTAAAGATATGTTGAAAATTGATATCGATGTTTCGTTTGATAAGACTCTATCAATAGAGAGGGTACATGATTTGACTTCACAAATTGAAATAAAAATTCACACGCATTTAAAAAATTCAATAATTACTATTCATCCAGAACCGATTTAGAAAATCTAAACCAGAATACTAGTCAGATACATTATCAGCATTCCTACAGCAATCCCAGATGCTACTGCTGCACTTGAAAGATTTTTGTCGCCTTCTTCTCGTATCCATCTTAATACCGTGATTATTACTTGGAATATGGCACCTGCTCCTATTGAAAGAAATACTACGGTCGCAAATGGAGAATAAACAAACCCGCCTATCCATGCACCAAAAATAGCGGGAGCGCCTGCAATCATTCCCAATCCTGCAAGCTTTCCTATCAATGCTTTTCCTATCATTGATTTTCCTCGTGACATGGGTGCTGCAATGGCAATACCCTCAGTTGTATTGTGCAAAGCAAATCCCACTATTAGAAAAGTGCTAAACGCAATAGAACCAATACCAACAGCTGCTCCGATTGCGAGCCCTTCTCCAAAATTATGTAGTCCAATGCCTATTGCAATCATCAATGCAATTACCACGGGTTTTGCAATCCCAGATGATTCTGCTCTTTTTATTAATTTTTCTGTAACATAGTATAATCCAAGGAAGGTTACTACAATAACTGTGGCTACGAGCAATACACCGTTAAAGCTCTGAGAAAGATTTTCTTTATAAACTTCAAGTGCCTCTTCAACAGAATCAATGCCTAAGAATAGTAGTAGTCCGGCAGTGAGTGCCAAAAAGAAATGATACTTGTTTTTTTTAAGCCTTTTGATAAATGGAAGCCAAAGTAATCCAATCATAACAGGTATTATTCCAACATATGTTCCAATTATCGCAAAAAATCCAGCAAGCTCAAGAGTTGGTTCTAATGCAGGTGCTGCAGCTTCTATTTCTTTTTCAAATCTTGTTCCGTCTTCGATAGTAAGTCCAATTGTGTAGGGCTCTGCCACATTCCAATTAAAAGGAATTCTTACCACAGCTACCTCGAATCTTTCCAGAAATCTATCTGGTTCTATTGCTGCGGGCTGTATTCTATCATTGACATCTGCCATAACAACCTCTACTGGAATTGGTCCAGTGTTCCTTACAGTTACACGTATCTCAGAGTCTACAAAATCAACCTTTTCCATAGTTATCTCAGGTAATGGTACACCGAAATCTAAAAGATAAGATCCTGGGCCAAAGATGTATGCTACCAAAACTATAAGAAATGCAAATGGTATTATTCCACTTGCTATGAACTTAGCCTTTGATGGTTTGCTTACTTCCATATTCTACTCCTGTTTGTGATTCTTGATCTGAATTATCATTAACTTGGAATGCTCCAACCCATCCCTTTTCAGAAAATTCTACCTTATGAGCATGGATAAGGTACTTTCCAGGATATTGGTATGTAAATTCCATAATTCCCCTATCACCTTGAGAGAACGTTACCATGTCAGTGTATGCAGAAGGAACCCGATAAGTTCCTGTAGGATAATAGTCAAAGAGATTGCCATGCATGTGAAGATTGTTTATTTGGTCGAATTCAAGTATGTTCATTACGTAAACTCTGATTAGCTCATCTTTGTTAATTTGAATTGGATTGTTCAGATAATAAAACGGAACTGAGTTTGCAGCATAGGAATTA
This sequence comes from Nitrososphaerota archaeon, assembly GCA_022567895.1. Lineage (GTDB taxonomy): Archaea > Thermoproteota > Nitrososphaeria > Nitrososphaerales > Nitrosopumilaceae > DRGT01. The sequence goes on along the minus strand of JADFGC010000033.1, from coordinate 10,324 downwards.
TTTTCAGTGTCAAAGTCAGTATCAAAACCATTCAGTACCATTACCATCTCATCCGCTGGTGGTCTGCTCTCTTTTGGATCGACTATGAAGACGCCATACAACCCGCGTGCTATGTGTTCTTCAACAGGCATTACGTGACAATGGTACAGATGAACTCCAGCAGGTGCAGCGATGAATTCGTATGTAAATTGTCCACCTTGTCCTACTATCTCAAAGACTCCATCCATTCCTGCCGGATGGATTCCATGAAAATGTATTGTGTGTGGCTTTTCGCCGTTATTGATAAATTTCACTCGTAAGAGGTCTCCCTCCGTCACCCTAATAGTAGGGCCTGGAACCGTTCCATTATAGGTCCAGACGTTGAAAAATACTCCAGGTGATATTTCCATAACTTTGGTATCTTCAGCGATTATAGTAAATTCACGAACTGTCGTACCATCTTCTAATTGCGAAACCCTTCCATAATTGAATTCACGTAAAAACTTGTCTGGATCAAAATCAACAGTGGCAGTTGTTAATACAGGATCTATCACCTCTCCTGAAGTTGTTATAACTGCCCCCTCCATAGTAACGAAGGTTTTTTCTTCAACTTGGGCTTGAGAAATTGTTGGAAATACAAAGAAAACTGTTGATACGCCTGCAATTACCAAAATTGCTAAAGCCATCTTTTTAGAAAGAAAATTTTTCATGACCTATGTTTGAGGCGTAATCCACTGAAATATAAATTTAGCCTAGGCTAACTTTTTTGCCTTAGTCTAATATTTTTACAATGGGTTAATTTCTGAAAAATGCATTTGTGAATTAAGTTTAAACTAAAGACAGAAACATGCCAATTATGCAAAGATCTGGACTTTTTTTGTTAATTATTGGAGTATTAATGATAGTAGGAATGGCGCTTTCGTTTTATGGCTCTCAAATAATTACTGAAGATCTAGTTACTGAGCAATCCGATTTAATTTCTGGTGAAACATTTGAAACAATTGTAGAACTTGATCCAATGATTTCAGAATATGGAGTTTATCTTGTTCAAACAACGAATTTCCAAGAAAATTTAATTCACATAAAAATTTTTGATCCCTTCGGAAGTCAAATTGTTTCAAAAACTGCTGAATCAGAATCTTTTGAAGATAGATTTGAAATTTCATCAGGTGGCGAATACCGAATTGCTATTGAAAACACTGGTGATGAGGAAACTGTGCTTTTTTTAGCCATAGGTCATTTACCTGACACTAGTAAATTATCTGTTGGAATTATTGGATTCTACATTCTAATTGTTGGGATGATAGGGATTGCAGGATTAGTAATTTTGGCAATCAAAAATAGAAGAAAAAACAGGCTTAGTTAAGAAAACTGTCCATTTTTGTTAGTCCATCAGTGACTGAAGCAAAATTTTCATCATTCTCCATAATTTTAGAAAGTTTTTCTGCATCAACAGAATAAACGATTTTATCATTTTCAGTTTGTTCTTTTACAAATTCATACTTCAACAAATATGATAAGCGTTTTCCAACTTCTTCTTCTGAAATTCCTGACTTTTCTGCTAGATAGGAAGATTCTTTACCACCATTTTCTAATTCTGCAAGAATTTCAGAAATAATTGGATCAAACAAACATTCAATTATTTTTTCTTTATCTAAAGATTCATCCATTACGATTACCAATTTTGTTTTGAATTTAAAACCTTTCTTGTATTAGAAAGATAGTCGTGAACTAGAACCTTATCCATATTTTCTTGGTCAATATGGTAAGTTTTTCCTTTCAACTCTTTTTCAAGATCTTGAACATAATTCAAAAGTTCTTCCTCTTCACTAACCACAATTGTGTCAATTTTGATTCCATCTCGAATGCATTTTTTTGCCTCCAGTAGGGTTCTTTTGTTAATTTTGGGGTCTACTTTTTTGTAACGGTAACAAAGATAGACTAGTCGTTCGGGACTGAAATCTAGATTCATGTTACGTTCATTTTTTATTTTTGAAATCAGAGAGGAGTCTGGAGAATAGAAATTTGAATAAGGTTTCTCAGAAACAATTTCATTTTTTTGTTGTTCATTTTCAACAAAACATGCACTAGGTTGACCATCAGTAATCATCACTATCCTTTTATTTTGTGCAGAATTTTTTTGTAAAATTTTTCTTGCCAATCTAAATGCTGCTTGGTAATTAGTATAATGTAAAAAATTATCATTTGCATCATATGTTTTCAAAAATGGAATATCAAAAGGATTAACTGTTGATGCCATTGATGCAAACCCTACCACAAAAATGGAGTCATTTGGGAAAAATTTTTTGTTAAGAACATAAAGGCTCCATAATGCCTTTTTTGCGGCTTCAATTCTACTTCTGCCATTTTTTCCAAGAGAGTATTTCATTGTAGAGCTTAAATCAATACAATAGACTACTGCAACTCTTACATCTTCAAGAGTTTCAAATTTTTCAAAATCATCGGGTTCAATTGATATTGGAAAATTAATTTGTGATTCTGTTTTTGAAATTCGTTGTACTGAATTCAGAAGTGTGTGAGGAGTGCTTAGAAATTTAATATCATCTCCTGGCTCAAATTTTTTTGTAGTGTCAATTGTAACATTTCCATCACCTGAATAGTTTGTTTCATGCAAACCAAAATCATCTGAAGTCAAATCCTTCATAACTTCATGAAGGATTTTTGCCCCAATCTCCAAAAACCCCTTATTTGTTAACCATTTTTTTTCATCACGAAGATATCCCTTTTCTCTTAGTAATTTTGTAATAGAAGCTGAACCTTCCTCTTGTTCAATTTCTTGAGTTTTAGTTTCTTTTTCTTGCTCTTCTGTTGGACGATTTAAATTTTGAAGAATCGAGTCAAGTTCATCCATAGTTGGGGGTTTTTCTTTCATTGCTTGTTTTGCCAAAGTTTCCAACATTTGCTGAATTTTGTTCTCAGATAATTGCTCTTCTGACTTTGATTTTCCTTTTTCTTTTTTGCTTGAAAAATAAACTAGATTTTTCGTGTCAAGCCGAGACATAGCCAGCCTCATTCTTATCTAAAATCTTTGGTGTTGTCCAGCACAAACCCTCAAGAATAATTTCAACAAGAGCAGAACGCAATTCATCTTCTAACTTTTCTAATAATTCTACATTCTGGGTATTAATTTTGTAGTGTTCAACTTGTTGCTTTAAGATGTTTTGAGAAGACTTGATAGTTTCTATTTTTGATTCAACTAAATTCTTCAAATTTGAAAATTTTTCAAGTTGGTTACTATATGAGGTTTGACCATTTTTCCAGATAAAATTTTGTGAGACTTGAAAGGTTTTTTCTACAAATTCTTGTTTAATTGTTTCAAGTAGTGTATTATCAACGTCTTCTAAATATTCTAGACATGTTTCTTTAATTGATTCATTTAATAATTCGTTAAAGATTTTTTCACGATTTTTTATTGTATCATCTAATTCTGAAAGTTCGAATTTAATTACTTGAGTGAGACAGTGTGTATCAGAGATACGAGGTACTGATAAAATTTTCTTTGAAAGTGCTCTAGTTCTTTCAGCTTCTCCTACCAACAATTCTAGTCCATGTATTCCTAATCTTACACTGACACCCTTTTCCTGATTAATTTGTGTTGAATTTCTCATTTTTTGAGTAACCATAGCCAAAGTTTTCAATAATGAAGCTGAGATTAACGATTTTGAGAGTTTAGCTTCTTGAAGAATTATCATCATTTCATCTTCAATGGTTTTAGGATAATGGGTGTGTATGTGACTCTTTAGTCTATCATACAATGGTTCGATAACTTTTCCAGAATGAGTATAATCAATAGGATTTGCTGTTGCAAAAAAAGCAGTTTTTGGTTCAAAAATTACTGGATATGAACCTGTGGTAAAACGTCCTTCTTGTAAAACAGAAAGTAATGCAACTTGTTTTCTTGGATCAAGTACTGGTAATTCATCAATACAAAATATTCCATGTTTTGCTTGCATTAATTGACCTGGAGAATATGAATCGATTTTGTACATTTCCACTCCCTTCTTTGCTACCTTTATTGCATCAATGTAACCTACTAGATCTTTAACAGAAATATCAGGAGTTGCAAGAAGATACTTGTATCTATCCTGACCGTCAATCCACCTAATTGGGGTTTCAAGTTTATTCTCACGAATTTTATCTTCGCTTTCAGGACTAACAAAGAATTTTGTGTTTGTTGCTCTATCATCTTCTTCTAAAAGAGCTATGAGTTGTTTTTTTGGCAAATCCATTGGGCAGTCATTTGTAATGCTATGTTGAATAATTGGCATAGGTGAAAGTAAATTTTCAGCAATTATTTGCACGAGCTTTGTTTTTGCCTGACCTATCTGACCAATTATGAAAATATCATGTCCAGATAGAATAGCTCGATCAATAGCAGGTACTACATCATCATCAAAACCAATAATTCCAGGATATTTTGATTCGTCTCTTTCAATTTTTAACATTAAATTTTTTCTAAGTTGTTCTTTAACGCCAACAAGTTTGTAATTTATTTCTAAAAGATCACCAAGTGTCTTAATATCGGCAAAATCTTCAGGGACGCCTGCTTGAATTTCTGTATATTTTGGATCCGAATTATAACATCTTTCTACTATTTCTTCATAGTTTTCAGTCAATTACATAATTTAGTTAAGGTGGGATTTATAGGATCTCCATTATTTTTGATAATTTTTGAACTTGAAAATTAAAAAATCTAGCAGGGTTTTTATCGGGGTTACTTTGAATTTTGCATACTTGACTACTCAAGAATATAACCACATTGTAAGGATAGTCGGAAATGATATTCCAGGAGAGAAGAAAATTCTCATTGGCCTGACTCAGATAAGAGGAATTGGCTATAATTTTGCTAATGCCATTTTAGATTCATTAAAAATTAGTCCTAACGCAAACATTGGTTATCTTTCAGATTCTCAAGTCCAATCAATTGAAAAAATTCTAAAAAATCCATCTGAAGTCAATTTTCCATCATGGTTTCTTAATCGAAGAAAGGATGTAGAAACTGGAGAAGATAAGCATTTGATAACTTCGGACATTGCATTTACAGTAAGAAATGATATTGAAAGAGAAAAGGCAACAAATAGTTGGAGAGGATTTCGACATATGTATGGATTAAAAGTTAGAGGACAAAGAACTCGTACTACCGGAAGAAAGGGTGGTGCTGTAGGAGTAGCTAAAGGTGGTAAAGTACTGCCAGCTAAAGGTGAAGGTGAAGCAGCTGCAGAAGGTACAGCTGCAGAAGGTACAGCTGCAGAAGGTACAGCTGTAGAAGGTACTGCTCCAGCTGCAGGAAAGAAAGAAGCACCAGCTGCGGGAAAGAAAGAAGCACCAGCTGCAGGAAAGAAAGAAGAGAAGAAATAGGTGGAATGATTGGGAGATCCTAAATATCCGAGAAAAGTTTGGAGAAAACCAAAACGTCCTTTTAATTATGAATTAAAAATGGAGGAATTAAAAACTCTAGGAACTTTTGGGTTAAAAACTAAAAGAGAGCTATGGAAAGCTCGCACGGAACTTTCTCGTTTAAGAAAACAAGCTCGTTCATTACTTGCACTAAGACAAGAAGTTAGACAGGAAAAAGAACCAATTCTAATGAAATCATTATCAAAAATTGGACTGGTAGGAGATGATTCTACTCTTGATGATGTTTTAAATCTTCAAGTAACTGATTTGTTGTCTCGTAGATTACAAACAGTGGTTCTAAAAAAATTTGGTTTTAAAACTCCATACCAAGCAAGACAAGCAGTAGTTCATGGACATATAATGATTGGTGATAGAATAGTAAACATTCCATCCTATACAGTATCCACAGAAGAGGAAAATAATATTCTAATTTCGCCTGATTCCTCATTGGAAAATCTATTATCAAAATCTGAATCTGTTTCTGAAGAACCAAAATCAGCAGAACAACCATTTGAAACTAAGGCTGAAGCTGCTACTAAACCACAATCAGTAGAACAACCAGTTGAAACTAAGGCTGAAGCTGCTTCTGAGGAAAAGGTTGAAAAATCTTCAACTGAACAACCACAAGAATAAGCTTATCTCTAAATATCATAAATCGAGATAGAAAAGACATGTGTTCAATAATTGGTTACTATGGGGATGACACTGCAGCTCCAATTATAGTAAATGCATTGAAACGAATGGAGTACAGAGGATATGACAGTGTTGGAGTTGCTACAAAATCAGAAAACCAAATTTTTGTAAAAAAAGGAATTGGCAAAGTTTCTGAAGTAAATGAATCAGTAAAACTTTCTACCTTACCAGGACATATTGGAATTGGACATACAAGATGGGCTACTCATGGAAAAGTAACTGATGTGAATGCACATCCTCATCCAAGCAATTCAGGAAAAATTGTTATTGTTCATAATGGAATCATTGAGAATTTTAATGAATTAAAAGAAAATTTACAAAAAGATGGATTTGAATTTAAAAGTGAAACCGATACTGAAGTAATTGCGAATCTCATTCAACAAAATTTTTCAAAATCATCAAATGTTAAGGAATCAATTCTAAAAACAGTCTCCCAGCTAAAGGGCCATTATGCATTTGTTGCAATGTTCGAAGATGGAACATTGGCTGCTGCTAGATTTCATGAACCCCTCATAATTGGTATCGGTCAAAATTCTTACTTTGTATCAAGCGATGTTTTAGGATTTATTGAGAAAACTGATGATGCAATATATCTTGATAATGGAAACATTGCAATAATTGCATCATCAAAACTTAAAATTTTTTCATTTGATGGCGAGCAAATAAAAAAACCAATCACAAAGGTAGCAAAAGAATTTGCTCAAGTTGATAAAGGTGATTTTGCTCACTATACAATAAAAGAAATTTCTGAACAGCCAGAAACCATACTGAAAGCTGGTGAAGATACAATTGAAGCGTTAGAAAATACAGCAGATTTCATAAAACATGCTAAGAATGTGTATTTTACTGGAAGTGGAACTAGTTTTAATGCGGCACTTTTAGCAAAATACCTAATGTCAAAATATGCTAAAATTAAGGTTGAACCTATAATTTCAAGCGAGCTTCCATCTATTCCCGAATCAATTGAACCAAACTCAATTTTAATTGCAATTTCTCAAAGTGGGGAAAGTGCTGATGTTTTAGAAGCAGTAAAAATTGCAAAACAACAAAATGCAAAAATTCTATCTATTGTAAATTCTTCACCATCATCTCTTATAGAAGAATCCTCTCAGGTAATTAGAATGGGTTGTGGCCCAGAAATTGGCGTAGCAGCAACCAAGAGCTTCACATCGCAACTTGCAATTATCTACAAAATTGCAGAAAAATTGTGTGATGGTTGTATTGGAATTGATTTTAAAAAAGTATCTCAAGCAATTGAAAATATTCTTTCAGATCATACAAAAATTCAAGATATTGCTAAAGAGCTGAAAGAGGTTTCAGATATCTACATCATAGGCAGAGGAATGCATCATCCAATTGCTATGGAAGCTGCACTAAAGTTAAAGGAGCTTACTTACATTCATGCTGAAGGAATCGCTGCTGGTGAACTAAAACATGGGCCTTTAGCTCTAATGGATTCAAATGTTTTTGTGATTATAATTAATCCCGATGATTCTACATATACAGATACAATTACCAGTGCTAATGAAATAAAATCCCGTGGTGCTAAAATTATTGGAATTTCTGATAAAAACAGTGATGTTTATGATTATTGGATTCAGATTCCAAAGATTGATGAATCGATGTATCCAATTATTGAAATCATACCAATTCAACTCTTAGCATATTATTCTGCAGTAGAGAAAGAAACTGATCCTGATTATCCAAGAAATCTTGCAAAATCCGTTACAGTCAAGTAAAAACTCGCTGGTATTCTTTTTCAATTAATTCTAGTAATTTTTGGGAATTTGTTCCTGTCTTTAGGATAGAAGCAATCATGCTACCACCTGCACCAACTCCTTCTTTTGCAAAACCTTGAGAAAATGCTCTAATTCCTTCAAATTTTGAATTTTCCAATTTTGGATTAATTACTAACACTGGAATATCTGTTATTTGAGAGACGATTTGTAGAAAGTTTGCAGTTTTATCATTTGTAATGTAACAGGTAGTTCCTATGGCAGTATTGTTTTCATTAAATCCAATCTTTTTTGCAAATGCTAAAACTGCAGCCATTTGAGTTCCACCACATAGCACAACGTTAGTAATTTCAGAAGCAGAGCTTAACATTCCTGCAACTACTGGAATCATAGGATCACCCAAGTTTGAGATTATAGTGTAAGGATCTTCTGAATCAAATCTTTTTACAGCATCTTGAACAATTTTATTTTTTAACTCAACTGGATTCTTTGGAATACTTGAACTTACTTTTGCATCCAATCCAAACTTCCTCATTACAGCTAAGGCTGTTGTAGTCCCTCCAGGAATACTTTCTCCTATTAGCAGACAATTTGTTAAAGATGCTAGTGTTCTTCCAACAATTCTACCATAATCAACTGCTTTAGTTACTGATGAACTTTCAAGGGCCGGATATTGTGAAATATTTTTTCCAGATTCTATATCAAGATGAAAAAATGGAAGTTTTGGATGAATTTTACTTCCAGCATTAATTGTAACATGAGGTATACTAGCTGATTCTAATGCAACTTTTGTAAGAATTGCAGGGGTAGGTTTTCCATCAGGAGTCATTGGGATTTTATCTATACTCTTACAAAACCCATAATGAAGAAATTCAGCATCTGCAGCTGGAGTATATTTTATTGCTTCCTGATCCGCGCCTGCCATTGTAATTCCAGGAATTTCACAAGTTTCCGTATATGAAATTACAAGTGAAAAAAGAAAATGATTTTTTTCTATTTTTTGGATTAGATTTTTTCCTTTTTCAGAATTTCCGAATATTTCAATATCATCCACTAATTTTTCACTATCCCATTAGTGTTACAAATTCTTCTTCAGTTCTTTTTTGCATGACAAAATTGGTTTCTTTTTCCTTTCCCATGGTAGAAGTTGGGGTGGAACCATAATTGTGACCAGAATACAAAACTAAATTTTCGTCCAAGTTGTAAAGAATGTCAAAAAGACTATGATAAAGCTCTTTTGAACTACCCCCAGGTAAGTCAACTCGACCACAATTTCCAACAAAAAGTGTGTCACCAGAAAAAATTTTTCCATCGCCAATTAAACAAATACTATCTTTGGAATGACCAGGAGTATGAACTACTAAAAGCTCTGAATTTCCAAATTGGATCTTGTCACCATCATTTACAATTTCATCATGTTTTAAATCAGAAGCTTTGTGTTGTACAATTTTTCCCCCTGTTGATTTAGCCATGGCTTCATTTCCTAAAGTATGATCAAAGTGATGATGTGTATTGACAATGTATTTTATTTTCAAGTCATTTCGTTTTATCACTTGTTCAATATTTTGAAGATCCCATGAAGGATCTATTATTATGGCTTCACCAGAATCTTCATCTTCAACAACATAGGTAAAATTTTGCATGTGCCCTACTTCTATTTGATGAACTTTCATAGAACTCCCTTCTCTGCCTCTGGAGGAATTCCAATTTTTTCAACAACGATTTCACCACACAAATCATTTCTTTTAGGCATTCCTTTTTTCATTTTATGAAATGTTACAGTCAGATTTGCTTTTACAACTATGTTAGCTGTGTTTCCTGAGTTAGGATCAAGTCCGGATGGAACATCTACTGCAAATTTGAAAGCATCAGAATTATTGATGAAATTAATTGCAGAGGCATATGGTTCTCTTATTTCTCCAGAAATTCCAGTCCCTAAAATTCCATCTATGATAATGTTAGGTTTAAAATCAAAATTTGGATTTGTTCCAGTAATTAGCTTCACCGATGGCATTTTTTCTAATAGATTCCAATTCCATTGGCTTTCTTCAGTCTTTATTTTTTTAGACTCTCCCAATAAAACTACTGTAACTGGTGTACCATATCCTGACAAATGGCGTGCCATAACTAATCCATCGCCACCGTTATTCCCTAGTCCCGCAAGAACTACAACATTCTTTTTGGAAATATCATTGAATTTTTTTATTAAATTGTTTACTGCAGCAGCTCCTGCATTTTCCATCATAAATTTTTTCAAAAATCCCATTTGATGACCATTGTTTTCAATTTGCATCATTTGGTCTACTGAAATTTCCATGAATTACTCAAAAATTGAACATAAAATAAGCGCTTTGGCAAACGGCTTTATCCTGGTTTTAAACCTATAAAATTATGTCGTTAAGAAATGTTAAGTCCTCTCTAGATAGTATTTCAAAATCTTTGTCAGTTTCACAGGATTCAAGAGAATATCTCATAAAAAATACCCGAGAAGTTATAAT
>JADFGC010000032.1:0-13625 GCA_022567895.1 Nitrososphaerota archaeon | reverse complement strand
GAACGTCTTTGATTCCTTTCTTTTTGAGAGCCTTTACAACTCTGGGAAATAATGTTCCATGTGCTCCATTAAGCAAGCTCATGGCAATTGCATCTACATCTTCATCTTCTGCAATTTGGGCAATTCTGTCTGGTGTGGCAAATAATCCAGAGTAAATTACCTCCATTCCTGCGTCTCTAAAGGCTCTACATAGGATCAAAGCTCCTCTGTCGTGACCATCAAGACCCATCTTTGCAACTAAAATCTTAACTCTACGAGATATCATTTTTTGTCGCATATTTCTTTGATCTATTCTAATTTTAAATCCTTTATTTGATTTTTTTGAGGTTTAGTTCACAACCTAAATCTACATAAAACCAGTGAATTTACTTCACTTGTGAAACCTATCATACCGATAAACTATGATCTTGAGTTTGAACCAAATTTCAAAAATTTCACGTTTCGTGGAAAAGAATCCCTAGAAATTAACTCATATGGAAATAACAACACAATCGTTCTAAACGCTGCTGAATTAAAAATAAAAAACTGTACTGTAGAAACTGCCAACAAAACTCTAAAAGCCAAAGTCAAACTTGATGCAAAAAAAGAGGAACTACAAATCAAACTACCTCAAAAAATAAAGGGTAAGGCCATCATCAATTTCAATTACACTGGAATTCTCAATGACAGACTACTAGGATTTTATCGAAGTCAATACAAAGACAAAGGCAAAACAAAATATCTTGCAACAACACAATTTGAAGCAGCTGATGCAAGACGAGCCTTTGTATGTTGGGACCAACCAGACGCAAAAGCAACTTTTAACATTACAATAATTGCAGACTCGCATTATACTGCAATTTCAAACATGCCAGTAAAATCAAAAACAAAGTCTGGCAAAAAAACAATTTACAAATTTGGCCAAACACCTGCAATGTCAACTTATCTTGTTTATCTTGGAGTGGGAGAATTTGAGTTTCTTAAAAGTAAGACTGGTAAAGTTGAGGTAAGAGTCATTTCAACTAGGGGACATAAAGCTAAAGGAAAATATGCACTAGACCTTGGCAAAAAACTTCTAAGAGCATATGAAAACTATTTTGGAATAAAATATCCATTTCCTAAACTTGATTTGATTGCAGTTCCAGATTTTGCGGCAGGTGCCATGGAAAATTGGGGGGCAATTACATTTAGGGAGACAATTTTGCACTATGATCCTAAAACTTCATCAACTCAAACCAAACAAAGAATTGCTGAAGTAATTTCTCATGAGCTTGCTCACCAATGGTTTGGAAATTTAGTGACTATGAAATGGTGGAATGACCTTTGGCTAAACGAAAGCTTTGCCACATTCATGGCTACAAAATTTGTAGACAAGTTTTATCCAGAATGGGATTCTTGGGAACAATTCATTGAAGATGCAATGAATGTATCCATGGGATTAGATGCTATGAAAACTTCACACCCAATCGATGTTACTGTAAAAAGTCCCTCTGAAATTCGAGAAATTTTTGATGCTATATCGTATGATAAAGGAGGTTGTGTTTTGCGAATGTTAGAAAATTATGTTGGAGAAAAAAACTTTCGTAATGGTCTAAAGCAATATCTCAAAAAACACATGTACAAAAATGCAGTTGGTGATGATTTGTGGAATGCAATAGGTAGTGCGTCAAGATTACCTGTGAGAAAAGTTGTTCATTCATGGATAAAACAGGTAGGATTCCCATTAGTTTCTGTTGAAAAACAAAATTCAGAATTATTGTTAAAACAAGAACGATTCCTTATGCTTCCTACATCAAAACCTCAAAAAGGTATCTGGGAGATTCCAATCTCTATTGGCCTAAAGAAAGAATCTGCAAAAAAATTAATGACAAAAAAATCTGATAAAATAAAATCTAAAGACTCTTGTGTAGTTAATTTTGGCAGACATGGATTTTATCGTGTAAAGTATGATGAAGATACTCTATTTGATCTCAAAGCATCAATTGTAAACAAAGAAATCTCTCACATTGATAGATGGGCTATACAAAATGACTTGTTTGCATTGTGCGTCTCAGGAAATGAACCTCTAAAAAATTATCTTGATTTTTCAGATGCATACAATGAAGAAGAAAACTATCTACCATCAATGAATGTTGCAAACAATCTCAACTTTATTTATTTTCTTACATTCTTTGAAGAATTTAATCACGAAATTAGAGAATATGGATTAAACTATCTAAGAAAAATTCTGGAAAGATTAACTTGGAAACCAAAAAAAGGTGAAAAAAACACAGATTCACTATTGCGCAGTTATTCAATAGCTGCACTTGGAAAGATGGACGACGAAGATGTTATTGCTGAAGCAGAAAAGAAATTCCAACAATTCTTAAAAAATCCAAATTCTATTCCTACAGATTTACTAGAACCAATTTTTATCGTAATTGCTTGGCATGGAGATGCACAAATTCACAAAAAACTAATTGCATTATACAGAAAAGCAAAAACACAAGAAGAAAAAATTAGATTCCTAACTGGATTATGTTATTTCAAAGATGAAAAATTATTACTGAAAACTCTAAAGTTTTCTCAATCAAATGAAGTTCGTTCTCAAAACATGCATATTCCTATAATGAGAGTTGCAGGAAACCCTTATGGCAAAAAAATTCTCTGGCCATGGTTAAAACAAAACTGGAAAAAACTGAGTAAAAAAGTGGGTCACGGAAATCCCTTATTGAATAGAGTTGTTGGTACTGTATCTTTGATTTCAGATGATACGATGACTAGTGAAGTGAAAAACTTTTTCAAGAAAAATCCAACCCCGGGAACCGAAAATACACTATCTCAAGCCTTAGAGCGAGCCCAAATACATTCAAAGTTTTTGAAAAGAATTAGAAGTGAATATAATTTTCAAATTTAAAATTTGAATATGGCAAGAAAAATTGTTCCTATAATTTCCGTCGTAGCAATAACTGCTCTGGGAATTTTATTTTTGTTTGATTCTAGTTCATATGATAATGAACAATTTGCCCAGACATTTGATGTGAACGCAATTTATTATGAAAACCAAGGAATTGTTGAAATTAGCTTTAATGATAATTCGCAAAAAACAAGTTCTGTGGTTCTTGAAATATTAGGAATGGAAGAGACTTTTCAAAAAACATTTGAAGGTTCGAGTTTTGTAGAAAGAGTTCAATTTGATTCTTCACCAAAATATGGTTGGCAAATTCATCCAATCACGTTAGTTGTTGATCATCAAGAATTAGGGAAAATAGGAATAAAAACAGAGATTCATTCTGAAAATGAGCCAGCTCCTCGAATAATCTTTAGCCCTTAAAATGAAGCAAGAATTTATTTCAGATGAAAGGAGGGAATTTGTACTTGATACTAATTTCTGAACTAAAAAAAGGAAAAAGAGGAGCTATTGCAAAGGCAATTTCAATTGTAGAAAATGATCCAAAGGAGGCTAGAAAACTTCTAAAACAGATTTTCAAAAGCTCTGGCACGTCAATGGTGATAGGAATAACTGGTCCTGCAGGAGTCGGAAAAAGTTCCTTGATTAACAAAACTGTTGAAGCATTAAAAAAATTGAAAACAAAACCAGCTGTTCTTGCTATTGATCCTACAAGTCATGTTACGGGAGGTGCAATTCTTGGTGATAGAGTCAGAATGACAGAATCCACCGATGCGGGAACTTACATCCGAAGTATTGCATCAAGGGGAGCTACGGGAGCTATATCAAGATCAATTAGAAACAGTGTACGAATTTTAGAATATGCAGGTTTTGACCCAATAATTATAGAAAGTGTTGGCGCAGGACAAACAGAAGTTGAGATTTCAAAAATTTCTGATATCACAGTTGTAGTTTTCAATCCTCATACTGGAGATAGTATTCAAACAATCAAAGCAGGTCTAACTGAAATTGGTGATATCTATCTAGTAAATAAAAGCGATTTAGATGGTGCATCCCAACTATTTGATTCAGTTCGAGACTTTATTGGTACAGCTGAAAGTAACCCAATAATTTTGAAGACATCTGTAAAGGAAAACAAGGGAATTAACGAATTTGCTAAAAAATTAAAAGAGTTGATGGCGGTAAAGAAAAAAACAAAAAAAGAACAGGACAAAATCAGATTAGAATCTGAACTAAAAGATATTGTTTTAAATAATATGAAAGAAAAAGTTGTTGCTATGCTAGATTCTGATAACACCTTTGCAAAATTTCTCAAAAAAGTTCAATCCAAACAAATTGATCCATACGAAGCAGCAGACAAGGTTTCAAAGTCTTTAGTAAAGTGATCACAATGGCTGCAAAACAAAAAGCAACCAACAAAGAATACGTCACTGATTCTAACATTCCAGTAAAAAGAGTATATCTAAAATCACCAAAAAAATCAAACAAAGAAGAACCAGGAAAGTACCCCTTTACTCGTGGAATTCATGAAGGAATGTATCGTGAAAGATTTTGGACCATGCGTCAATACTCTGGATTTGGAGATGCAAAACTAACAAATGAGCGTTTCAAGTTTATGCTTGAAAAAGGCCAAACCGGTCTTAGCATGGCATTTGATTTGCCAACACAAATTGGATATGATCCAGACTCACCACAATCTGAAGGCGAAGTTGGTAAAGTTGGAGTTTCTATTGCGTCGCTTAAAGACATGCTTACAGCATTTGATGGAATACCATTAGGCAAAGTAAGTAGTTCAATGACAATTAATTCTACAGCATCTACTTTACTTGCATACTATATTGCAGTTGGAGAATCACAAGGATTTTCTAGTGAACAATTACGTGGAACGACTCAAAATGATATCCTCAAAGAATACATTGCACGAAACACGTACATCTATCCACCACAACCTTCAATGCGAATAATTGGTGACATGGTTGGATATTGTGCAAAAAAAGTCCCACAATGGTATCCTATTTCAATATCTGGTTATCACATGAGAGAAGCAGGTGCTACTGCTACTCAAGAAGTTGCTTTTACTCTTGCAAATGCAATCGCATACATTCAAACTTGCCTTGATCAAGGTTTGAAAATTGATGATTTTGCTCCAAGACTATCATTCTTTTTCTGCTGTACGATAGAATTTTTTGAAGAGGTTGCAAAATTTAGAGTTGCAAGAAAAGTATATGCTAAAATCTTAAAAGAGAAATTCCACGCAAAAAATCCAAAATCCATTCAATTAAAATTTCATACCCAAACAAGTGGCGAATCACTTACTGCGCAGCAACCTGACAATAACATTGCCAGAGTAGCGATTCAATCAATGGCAGCAGTATTGGGGGGAACTCAATCCTTGCATACAAACTCTAGAGATGAGGCATTGGCTTTGCCAACACAAGAATCTGCAAAAATTGCACTTAGAACTCAGCAAATTGTTGCCCATGAAAGCGGAATCACAAAAACAGTTGATCCAATGGCTGGCTCTTATTATCTAGAGGCCCTGTGTGATGAAATTGAGGATGGAGTCTGGAAATATCTTAAAAAGGTTGAAAAAATGGGTGGCTCGATTAAGGCTATAGAAAAAGGCTTTTTCCAATCGGAAATTAGGCAAAATGCCTATCGACTCAAAAAGGAAATTGACCAGGATCAAAGAATAATTGTAGGTATGAACAAATTTCAGGACAAGATTGAGGCAAAACAAAAGCTATTGAGAATCGGCGATGCTGTAGAAATTCAACAAAACAAGGCAATGAAGGAGCTACGACAATCAAGAGACAACAAAAAAGTTGAACGTACTCTATCTGCAATGAAAAGTGCTGCAGAAACTGAGAAAAACCTAATGCCGTTTATTCTTGATGCCGTTAAAGCCTATGCCACTACAGGTGAAATCAGTAATACATTCAGAGAAGTTTTTGGTGAATACAGACCAAAGGAAGTATTCTAGATGAAAATTGATCATATCGCAATTGCAGTTAATGATGTAGAATCTGCTGTAAAGCAATACCGAGAAGCTTTCGGTGTCACTGATGTTGAATTTGAAACTATAGAAACAGAAGGAGTCAAAGTTGCCATCTTGCATTTATCAAATGGAAGAATTGAATTAATGCAACCAACAAATGACAACAGTCCAATTAAAAAATTTCTTGAAAAAAAAGGCGAAGGCTTACATCATATGGCCTTAGAAACTGATGACATTGAAGGTGAAGTTACTAGAATGGAAGGATGTGGAATACAATTTCTTGGAAAGATAAGACCCGGTTCAGCTGGAACTAAAGTCATATTCATTCACCCAAAGTCATTACATGGTGTTTTAGCAGAGCTGTGTTCTCATCCAAAATAACTATTCCATCATTTTTAGAGCATCAGTTGCTGTAATAATTCCAAAGATTTTAGATTTTTTTGAAACAAGAATACATTTTGAAAATCGAATTAGTGGAATCAAACTATTTGCAGGTGTATCATAATCAACTATGGGTGGAACTGGCTCCATAACACTTTCTAATTTTGCATTTTTTAATTCTGATTCTCCTACATCTGAAATATGTTTAACAATGCTGTCTTCTGTAACAATACCGACAGGTTCGTTTCCATCAAAAATTGGAATTTGACTGATTGAAACTTTTCTCATTTTCTTTATTGCGTCATACAAAGTGTTTGATGGCTTTAGCTTTACGATCTCTTTGCTGCAAAAATCCCCCGCCTTATGGCTAGAAGATTTGCCTTCCAGACTTGCCAAATTATCAAAAATCCTCTTTGCGGTCCCATAGCTAGGCTGACTTCTACCAGATTCAATTTGATTAATCATGGAGGTGCTGACGCCTGTCATACTGGCTAGTTTCTTCTGGGTAATGCCTAGCTTTGTTCTTAATTGTTTGATAGAATCAATTCTTGGAAGCAATTAGATTAGTTGATTATCTCTTTGATTTCTTTTTTGCCTTTTTCTTGGATTTTTTGCTTGTTTTTTGAGGCTTTTCAAGAACTGCTTGGGCGGCAGCAACTATTGCAATTGGGATTCTATGAGGTGAAGCACTAACATAGCTGAGGCCGGATTTGTAGCAGAATTTGATAGAGCTTGGGTCTCCACCATGTTCCCCACAGATCCCAATCTCTAATTTTGGCTTGATTTTTCTACCACCTGCAATTCCAATTTTCATAAGGCTCCCAACACCATTTTCATCAATTGATTGGAATGGACTTTTTTCAAGAAGCTCCTTTTCTAAATATTCTGGAAGAAATTTTCCTTCAGCATCTTCTCTGCTAAAACTAAAGGTTGCTTGAGTTAAATCGTTAGTACCAAAACTAAAGAATTCAGCAGTATCAGCTAATTCTTGTGCAGTAAGACACGCTCTAACAACCTCAAGCATTGTTCCAAAGTCAATCTTTAGTTTTTGTTTGTATTTTTGCTCCATTTCTGATTTAATTTCATCATAAATTCTCTTGATATGATTTAATTCAGCAATACTACTTACTTGTGGAATCATAATTTGTGGTCGGGCATCTACTTTTTGTTTTGCTAATTCAGCAGTAGCTTCAAAAACAGCTATAATTTGCATTCTATAAATTTCGGGATACGTGATTCCTATTCTAACTCCACGATGTCCCATCATTGGATTAATTTCTGCAAGGTCTCTTGCTCTGTTAAGAATTGTTTTAGTTTGTTCTAAACCTACAGTGGAATTTTCTTTTTCGAGTTTGTAGATTTTATTTGCAAGCTCTTCTGGATTTGGCAAAAATTCATGCAATGGTGGATCAAGCAATCTGATTGTCACCGTATATCCTTCCATAGCTTTTAGAATTTCAATAAAGTCACTTTTCTGTAATTGTTTTAATTTTTCTAAAACTGCATTTCTCTCATCAAGCGTTTTTGCCATAATCATATCGACAAATAATCCAATTCTGTCTTTTGCATTGAACATTCTTTCTGTTCTACAAAGACCAATTCCTTGGGCTCCATACTTTCTTGCTAGTTTAGCTGCATCAGGAGTATCTGCGTTTGCTCGAACTCCAATTTTTTTGATTTTTTGTGACCAATCTAGAATGGTTTTAAAATCATCAGTAATTTGAGGCTGTATTGTTGGCATTTCACCAAGAAATATGCCGCCACTGCTTCCATCAATTGTTATGGTATCTCCCTCATTGATGGTCTGGCCATCTGCAACACATTTTCCATTATCATAATCAATTTTCAAATCTGAACATCCAACTATGCACGGTTTTCCCATTCCTCTAGCAACAACTGCTGCGTGAGATGTTTTTCCTCCTCGGCTAGTTAGAATTCCTGCAGCTGCAAAAAACGCAGGTACATCTTCTGGCTTTGTTTCTTCTCTAACCAAAATTACTTTGGTACCATTCTCGCCCATTGTTGTTGCTTTTTTAACATCAAATACTACAACTCCGCTTGCAGCTCCTGGTGATGCTGCAATTCCTTTAGTAACCTGCTTGAATCCTTTAGCTTTGTTTTGATCAATTGTCTTATGAAGAAGTTGTTCAAGCTGCTCTGCTTGTATGCGACGAAGAGCTTGGTCTTTATTGATTAGTTTTTCTTTAACCATGTCAACTGAAGTTTTTACCATACTTGCAGCATTCATTTTTCCATTTCTTGTTTGCAACAAGTAGAACCTTCCTTGTTCTATAGTAAATTCAATATCTTGTGGCTCTCTGAAGTGTTTTTCTAGTTTATTGCAAGTATTTTCAAGTTGTTTGTATGATATGGGAAGTTCCACCTTCATATTGTCTATGGGTTTTGGCGTTCTTACACCAGCAACAACATCCTCACCTTGTGCATTTAAAAGATAATCACCAAAAATGTGGTTTGTACCATCCCCTGGGTTTCTTGTAAAAACAACTCCTGTTGCACTGTCATTTCCCATATTCCCAAAAACCATAGTTACAACATTTACTGCTGTTCCATCAGCAATGTCTTTGGTAATGTTATTTTTTTCACGATAAACAATTGCTCTTTCACCCTTCCAGCTTGCAAAAACGGCTTTAATTGCTAGTTCTAGTTGTTCAAAAGGATCCGAAGGGAAAGGCCTTCCAGCATATTTTTCACAAATTTTTTTGTATTCTGAAACTATTCCACGAAGTGACTTTTCATTTAGCGCCCCATCTGATTGAACTGCTTGATTTTTCTTGGCGGTCTCTAACACTTCATCAAATTTTTTATCATCGACTCCAAAAACGACTTTACCAAATAACTGAATGAATCTTCGATAAGAATCCAATGCAAAGCGTGGATTGTTGCTTTGTTTTGCTAATCCCTCTACAGTCACATCATTGATTCCAAGATTCAAAATTGTATCCATCATGCCTGGCATGGATATAGCCGCGCCTGATCTTACTGAAACAAGTAAAGGATTGTCTTTAGAATTCCATTTTTTCCCAGTCTTTTTCTCAATTTTTGCAATGTTCTTTTTTACTTGAGCTAAAAGACCTTTTGGAAGTTTTTTGTTATTTTGATAATAGTGATTACACACTTCAGTTGTAATGATAAATCCTGGTGGAACTGGAAGCTTTAATCTGGTCATCTCACAAAGACCAGCACCCTTTCCTCCTAGCAGCTTCTTGTTCTTCCCATCTCCTTCATCAAAAAAGTAAACTGGCTTCATTTTGATTTCCTAGATATTCAAATCAAAAATAGGGTGTTTTAAAGCATTGCCTTGACAAACTCTTCAATTATCTTGTTCCAATTTTTTGCCTTGACAATTCCACTTGCTACAAGAATTCCTTTTGAGCCAAGCTCAATTGCCTTTTCAACATCAGCTCCAGAAACAATTCCTGCACCACAAAGTAGTTTTGTTTTTCGTTTTGAGCTTTGCACCGCCTTGACTGCGTTTGTAATCAGAGCTGGCCTTTCTTTTGAAACAGCACGACCAGAACCTATTAGCTCAGGTGGTTCTATTGCGATATAATCAGGATTTAATTTAGCATATTTTTTTGCCTCTACAACATTTTTGACACAAACAACAGAAATCATTTTTAATTTTTTTAATTTTGACACTAGGGTAGAAATTTCTTTACTTGAAATTCTATGTTCACTGTGATTAATCAAAGAACCACGAATCTTTGATTTTTTTACAAGTTCAGGAATCATAAAACCCGTAGTGCTTCCGACATTTGCATCATCTAAGTGCTGTGCAAATATTGGAATTTTACTATCCGCCACTTGACCTAAAAGATGTTGAGGTGGAGCAATAGCAATTTTTACTTTGTATTTTTTTGAAATTTTTTCAGCTATTTTGATGAATTTAGAAATCTGAGAACCTGAAACCTCTTCGTAATTTTTACAATTTATGATAAACAATATACTTACCCTTCATGAAAAATCCGAGCCTGCTATTTATTATTTGATTGTTCTTTTTTTTGGTTTAGATTATGTTTTTTGTATCTGATTTTCATGGCTAAAACTGTCATTGTAAGACAAATTGCAGCAACATTTACTCCAATGATGATCATGTCATTTTTTTCAAAACCATATAGCATCCATAAAAAGGCACCAATTGCTACTAGTGACATCAAATATTTTGAAATATCATCGAGCATTTTTGTTTTGTATCCTTTTACAATTTGCGGAACCCATCCAGACAAAATCAAAACGCTTGCAGCAATTCCTAAGATAGTTATTGAAATTTCATCTAATGCCATTTTTCTTTACCTAGTTCCAGAAATATTCGTCCAATCCTGTTTGTTTTGGCTTTCCAAGAATTGTATCAAAATCAAGATCCATTGATGAGGTAATTTGATCAAGTGTTGATTCCATAAATTCCATGTATTTTTTTGAATCAACTTCGTCTTTTCTTGCCAATTCTGTGGGCTTTACTCCTGGTTTGTTTAATATCTTGACATATGAAATGATGTCGCCTTTTTTGATCTCTCTGACTGATTCCAAAAGCTTAGCTGCACGAATATGCTGTGGTACAGTTTTTACATATTCTGAAGGTGCTTTACTAATCATTACATTAAATGCCAAATCTGAAAGTGGAATTTCCTTTGCTTCAACTTTTTTAGCCCATTCTACAATTTTTTCACTGATTTGTTTTTTTGCAATTCCGAACTCATCAATATTTTGCACTTTGGATAAAATTTCTAATAACTCGTAAAATAATGTCTTGATAAAAGGAGGAGTATGTGATTTTTTCCCAGTTAATCCTTTGACATCTACTTCACCTGATTTTGTAACTCCGAGATAGTTTTTCTTTCTTGTACTTAGTACTACATAGCGATATTCTTTATCAACTTCCAAATCAACACCAAAGCTTTTCTTCGCCTCAACGATTACTTTTTGAATTTGTTCTGAAGTTGGATTTTTGACAAATAATGAATCAGTGTCTCCATAAAGAACCTGAATTCCAACTTCTTCACATTTTTTGATGGTTTCTAAAATTATGTGTCTGCCTACTGCAGTAGTTGCATCTGCTGCCGGCAGAAAATAGAGAGGAAATATCTCTGCTCCCATAACGCCATAGCTTGCGTTTAGAATTACCTTTAGCGCTTGGCTAACAACTGTGTACTGCTGTCTTTGGTCTTCAGTTAATGTTTCACTTTTTGACAGACTTTTGTAGTAATTTACTCTTAAATCACGAAGAGAGCCAATCAAAAGAGATGTCATGCCATTTTTTCTAGTACAAACCCAATGACTTGTTTGTGGAATAGTATTTTTCTTGCACTCATCATGTGGACATCTCACAGTTTCATATGAAATATTTCTAACCTTGATTATGCTGGGATACAGACTTGCAAAATCCATTACTGTAACATCAAAGTGAATTCCTTCAACAGGATCAATAACTAGCCCTCCACGATATTTTTTGTTTTTAATTACGGCATCAGTAACAACTCCAGATGATTTTCTTTCCAGCTCATCACGTTTTGGAATTAGTGCATTGCGTTGTCTGTGTTCATAATACAACATGCTTCGAATCCATTGTGAAACACCCATTCTTGCAATGTCATCAATTGGCATTCTTGCAATTCTTGCAATAATCACTAGTAGATTCATCAAAACATCGTTGTTGAAGCTTGTAAGTTTGTAAGTAAGTCGTGAATCATTAAAACAGTAATTGGCTGTTTGATAGAGACTTAGCTGATCAAGTTCTATCCCATAATCGATTTTTTCTTCATTAAGAAGTGCTTTTGATACACTGTTTAACGAAAAATTTGTGTATTTGTGACTAAAAGCATAGATTTGAAAACTACGATTTGATAATGTTCTATAGAGATCTAAATGAACTCCTTCTTTCAGAGTAGCAGAATCTCTCATCATGTATAATGGATTATCAGAATTTTTGATTCCTAATCTTTCTGCACGATTATACAAGTAAGGCATGTCAAACTCATCGCCGTTGTAAGTTATTACAAAAGGATAACTGGAAATTATTTTGAAGGCATCAAAAATCATGTCCTTTTCTTTTCCCTCATCATAAAACACGACCTTGACATCTGAATCCAATTCGTTTGTGCCTTCTTCTATGCCTGCTCGTTTTAGCACAAAAACCTGCTTTAGACCATCAGATGCTGTAAAACTAATTGCTGTAACCCTTTTTTCTGCAACTTTGGGGTCTGGAATTCTACTAATTTCTGATTCTACTTCGATATCAAAACTAACGCGTTTGATTTTTGGAATTGGTTGATTTAGAAGATTGGCCCATTCGGAAATGTATTCTTCAAATTGTTTTGAATCAACCATTGTTTCTTTTGAAATTTTGTCCCAAAGAAGACTCTTTAATGATAGTCTTACTTCATCAGAAATTTCTAAATCATGAGGTTTGATTTTTCCATCTTCGACTTTGTAATATTTTCCAACAATAAATGCTCTATCATAAAGATAGTTCTCATAGTATTTGATATCAGATTCCCATGTCTCAATTATGTTTCTGATGCTTTTGTCAGTAGATGTACCACCAATTGCTAATGGGTCTTCAACTATGATTTTTGAAACATTAATTTCTTGATCATTTAACATGTCATAACGTTTGATTGATTCAATTTTTATTACATCAGATCTTTCGTTAAGGAAATCTAATTCTTCTGGATTTAATTTCGAATAACAATATGGTTTATGGTTTGTTTCATCTTCCCAAAGAATAATTTTTTGTGATTTTGGTTCATAAAATTTTAAAACTGCTGCTTTTTTTCGATTATTGTATGTAGCTGAAACAAGTAATGATGGTGGCATTGATTTTATTCTTTCAGTGTTTTCGCTTTGTGCTTGCATAAAATCACTTTTTATTGTAATTCTGAACTAACTCATTTACCCAATGTTGAATATTTAATTTATCTAGTTGAACAACCTCTACTCCAGCCTCTTTTAGCAAACCATAATCTGTTTCTGGATAAGAATCAAGACAAAAGAATTTCTTTATTCCAATAGTTATTGCCATTTTTGTGCATTCCAAACATGGAACAAAAGTTGTATACAACACAGCGCCCTCAGCACCAGCTTCGATTCCCAAAATTGCACAGTGCATTATGGCGTTTGCTTCTGCATGAGTACACAGACACCTATCTAAAGATGCACCAGATTCAATTTTTCCTTCCATTCTAAGTTGGCATCTTTTACATCCCCCTTCAAAGCAGTTTTTGATACCTGGCGGTGTTCCATTATAGCCTGTAGCAAGTTGTCTATGGTTTCTGACAATTACTGCTCCAACCTGTCGTGTTATACAATTTGAGCGAAGTTTTGCCAACTCAGCCTGTAGCATGAAATATTCATTCCAGT
>JADFGC010000077.1:0-3797 GCA_022567895.1 Nitrososphaerota archaeon | reverse complement strand
CCTGTTTTTATCCAATTTTGAACGTATTTTTTGACATCTTTTTGGAGATTCTCATTTTTCTCAAGCCATTTGCTTAGTTGATCTGAGAAATTTTTTAGCTTGTAAAAGTAATGTTTTGTTTTTTCTTTTACTGGAGTTTGACCACAGATAGAGCATTTTGGGTTTTCAATTTCTTCTGGAACTCTGCCACACTTTTCACACAGATCAGAATACTGGTCTTCTGCTTTGCAATATGGACAGATTCCTTTTACGTATCTGTCTGGAAGAAATTTTTTGTCATTGTTACAGTAAAACTGGACAATTTCTGATTCATAGATATGGCCAGCTGCGTTTAATTTTGTAAATACATCTTGCACAAATTCATTATTTTCTTTGGAGCTTGTTTTGTAGAATATATCAAAATCAATATCAAATGCTGCAAAGTCTTCAGAATCGCGCTTGTTCCAATATGCAACATATTCTTCTGGAGATTTTCCTTCCTTTTCTGATTGAAGCAAAATTGGAGTTCCATAGTCATCTGATGCGCAGATATAGTATGCTTCCACTCCTTTTTGTTTTAGAAATCGCGTTGTAACGTCTGCTGGAAGATAGGTAGACGCAACATGGCCTAAGTGAATTTCTCCATTTGAATATGGAAGTGCGCTTGTGATTATTGCCTTATCTCTCATGATACCTCGATTGAAAACTACTGAACTTAAGAATTTAGTTAATTCTATTTAGATGGGATTAATTTGAAACTACCATATGGTTGATCTTACTTTTTTTTCTAGTCCAATAGGTCTTGGTCATGCTACTAGAGATGTAGCAATTACAAGATATTTTGAAAACATTTCAACAAAGTTTGTTACAGGAAATGCTGCCGCTAAATTTTTTGAAGAATGTGGACTTGAGGTTGATGATGTTTACAGTCCACCACAGTTTAATGTTCAAAATGGCTCACTTCAAAGTCCATTAAAGTGGCTCTGGAGTTATTATAAATATTATAAGGAATGTAAAAAAATTTCAGCCAAAATAATAGAAAATGAAAAACCAAAACTAGTGGTTAGTGATGAAGATTTTGCTTCTCTTTTTGTAGCACAAGAAAACAACTTACCAACTATACTTATCACAGATATCTTAGAAACTCATTTCACAAAAGGGATTGGCTCAATTATTGAAAGAAAAATGAATCGCTCTATGAAAGATATAATGAAAAAGTGCCAAACTATAATTCTGCCTGAAAATGGTTCTGACCATGATAACATTAAACGAGTGGGACCAATTGTTAGAGAAATAAAATTTTCAAGAGATGAACTTAGGGAAAAATTTTCCTTTGATAAAAAAACCATCGTAGTGAGTATAGGTGGTACAGATGTAGGAAAATTTTTGATAGAAAAAACTGTTCAAGCAATGTCAAAAATAAAAGATGATGTAGAATTAGTAATAGTTTCCGGGCCTTCTTTGAACAAGAACTATGGAAAAAATGCAAAAAATTTGGGATTTGTAAATAATTTACATGAAATTATTTTTGCTGCAGATCTTTTGATTGCTCTTGCAGGAAAATCTACAATAGATGAGGCAAACGCATATGGAACTCCAGGAATTTTTATACCAATAAAGGATCATTTTGAACAAGAAGAAAATGCAAAAAATGAAGGATTTTCATACAATGATGTGTTTAAATTAGATTCATTGATTCCTGAAAAACTTACTGAAAAACGAAATATCATAAATTGTAATGGTGCAAAAAAAGCGTATGAGATAATTAAAAATTATTTTAATTAGTTCCAACTATTGATGTATTTGACTTGCTCTTTTGTGAGCTTGTCAATTTTTACATTCATTGCATTTAGAGCGTCTTTTGCTATTTGTTGATCTATTTCTATTGGAACAGGAATTACTTTCTTTTTCATTTTTTTATGATTTTTGAGAATGTAAAGAATTGATAGTAGTTGGTTTGAAAATGATTGTGCCATTACTTCTGGAGGATGGCCTTCTGCTGCAACAAGATTTGCAATTCTGCCTTTACCAATCAAATAGATTTTTTTGCCATTTTTCAAGACACATTCATCTAGATTTGGTCTGATTTCTCTTACAGATTTTGATTTTTTGAGCAAGAAATTAGCATCAACCTCAACATCAAAGTGGCCTACATTTCCAACAATTGCACCGTTTTTCATTTGAGTAAGATGTTCTTTTCTAATTACACTAGTCATTCCGGTACATGTAATGAAAATATCACCAACTTTGGCAGCTTGTGACATTGGCATTACATCAAATGCATCCATGTGCGCCTCTAGTGCTTTTACAGGATCAACTTCAGTTACAATAATTTTAGCTCCCATTCCATGACATCGTTCTGCAACTCCTTTTCCAACCCAACCATACCCTACAACAACGACATGTTTTGATGCAAACAGGAGATTCATTGCTCTAAGATAACCATCTACTGTGCTTTGTCCAGTTCCATATCTATTATCAAACATGTGTTTTGTGTAAGCATCATTTACTGAAATTACTGGATAACGAAGCTTTCCTTGTTTTTCAACTGCTTTAATTCTGTTAACACCGGCAGTTGTTTCTTCAGTAGCTCCTAAAATTTTCAAGTTTTTGCTTTTCTTTCCAAAGTGAGCTTTTATGTTTAGGTCTGAACCATCATCAGTAAGAATTTGTGGTTTGTGATTTAGTACTTGTTGAATGCACCAATCATACTCTTTTGCAGACTGTCCAGCCCAAGCATACATGTGAATTCCTTTAGATGCCAAAAATGCTGCAATATCATCCTGAGTGGTAAGTGGATTTCCCCCACAAGCCACAACTTTGGCACCTAATTCCTTTACACCCATTAACAATACCGAAGTTTCTTTTGTGATGTGAAGACAAAATCCAAGTGTCACTCCTTTGAATGGTTTTGATTTTTTTAATCGATTAATTGTATTATCCAAAATTTGCATGTGGCTTCTTGCCCATTCATAGGAAAGCTGTCCTTTCTTTGCTAATTTTAGATTTTTTACCTTACTCAATATGCCACGACAATTTAGAACAGTATAAAATTCTTCAGGATCAAGAAGTTAGCTTTGCGTCATCTATCCACATGTCTTTATGAACAAAATTTTGAGAGGATGGAGCATATTCACTAATCATTCCATAGCCGCTTTTTGCAGCTCCTGTTTTGTATTCAAAATAAAGAATCGTGAAAAGCTTTTCTTGTCCCTCTAAAGCTTTTTTCCATAGTTCAGGTTCAATGAAAAACCAGTAATGCTTCTCCATGTTTGGGAACACTGGTCCCAAATCAAATGATTCTAAATCAGATGATTTTGCATCTTCCCTACTTGGCATCTTTGTAGCCATCTTGAATTTTGCAGTAACACCAGAAGCTGGTAGCTCACCATAATTTTTTATGGCAATATCAAACTGGCATTTTTCATTAATAGAGTGATCCATTTTGTTAATAGAGCCAGTAGGTCCAATCCAAGGTCTTAAGCGAAACTCTGTCTCTATAGTAGTCATTTTTGTAACAGCTTCCATATGCTTGAATGTCTTAATGAGAGCAACTGCCAATACTACAGTGGCCACTCCTGTTGTCCAGTGAGCAAGAGTAACCCACATCTCAAGGGAGCCTCCCATTTCTGTGACATGATCCATGGTCCCTGGAGATAGAGTTTCTTGAGCAAAAATGCTTAATGAAAAACTAGAAAAAACTAAGAATAAAGCACTGACGATACCAGTTAGCAGGATTTTATTCATACATTATCCCCATCTTTCTAAATTTATCCAGTATTCAAATTTTTGCAAGTTAATTATCCCTGAATTAACAA
>JADFGC010000076.1:0-3806 GCA_022567895.1 Nitrososphaerota archaeon | reverse complement strand
GTTGCATTACATCGACATCCATTTTAGAAACATCGATTGTAGTTCCTGTGATTTGGGTTTGTGTGTATGTGCTTCCGAATAGCGTTGCTCCCATTATTGCTACTGCAACAACGGAAAATATCATTGTATAACGCTTATTCATTGCGATACCAAATTAGGGAAGCCTATATAATAATTCCTTTCTGACCCAAAATGTAAAAAAATTGTTGCTCAGAAAAAGAATGAATAGTAGTAAATTGACAAAAAATCGGTATTGAGTTCTAGAACAGATAGAGATTCTCTTGGAAAGGTGAAAATTCCCGCTGATGCGTATTATGGACCATTCACTGGCAGAGCAATAAAGCAATACCATGTTACTGGAAACAAATCACACCCAAATTTAGTAAAGTCGTTTGTAATGATAAAGCGCTCAGCCGCTCTTGCAAACATGAAAGCTGGCACAATTGATAAAAAGAGAGGACAGGCGATAGTTCAGGCTTGTGATAAAGTCTTAGCTGGAAAATATCTAGATCAATTTGTGGTAGATGCAATAAATTCTGGAGCAGGAACCGCATTTAATATGAACACAAATGAGGTAATTGCAAATGTAGCCCTTCAAATTTTACACAAAAAGAAAGGACAGTATCAGTTTCTTCATCCGAATGATCACGTTAACATGTCGCAATCAAGTAATGATACTTTCCCAACAGCAATGCATGTTGCAATTTTAATGAATTTAAGAAAAGTTTTACCTGCAATTGATATTTTGATAAAATCATTAAACAAAAAAGCAAGACAGTTTTCTTCTTACAAAAAAATTGGCAGAACTCACCTCATGGATGCACTTCCAATAACATTGGGAGGTGAGTTTGCAGCATACGCTACCTCAATTTCTAAATCACGAGACGCAATTGACAAGGCAGAAAAAGAATTACAGTATGTTGCATTAGGTGGAACAGCAGTAGGTTCTGGTGCTAACACTCCTAGAGGATATAGAAAAGTTGTAGTTTCTCAACTAGCAAAAATTTCAAAGTTACCACTTAAACCTGAACCAGATATGCAATATGCTTTGCAGAGCAAATTTGCAGTTGCAAATGTTTCATCAGCTCTTAGAAACTTGGCACTTGAAATTAACAAACTTGCAAATGATATCAGATTGATGGCCTCAGGACCAATTGCAGGTCTTGCTGAATTAGGAATTCCAGCAGTTCATGCTGGTTCATCTATCATGCCAGGCAAGGTAAATCCATCACTTGCTGAATGCATGAACATGATTTGCTTTAACATAATTGGAAATGACACAGCTGTTGCGCATGCTGCTCAGGGAGGACAGTTTGAGCTAAATGTAATGTTACCTGGAATGCTAAAGTGTGTTTTAGAATCTACTGACATGTTGAAAAATTTCCTTCCAATATTTTCAGCAAACTTGATTGATGGATTAACTGCAAACAAGAAAAAATTACAAAAAGACATTGAAAACAGTCCTGTAATTGTTACATTACTTGCTCCAAAAATCGGTTATTTGAAATCAGCAGAGTTTTTCAAAGAATCTCTCAAAACTGGAAAAACGATACGAGAGTTGGTTGTTTCAAAAAAATTACTAACAAACAAACAAGTAGACGCACTTTTTAGATAAAACATGGCAAAAATTTGGGTAGAAGCATACGGGTGTTCTGCAAGTTTTGCAGATTCTGAGATGATATCTGGCTTGATAGTAAATGGAGGACATACACTTGCAGAGAGTTCCTCTGATTCTGACTTGAACTTGGTTGTTACCTGCTCAGTAAAGGATGCTACAGCAAACAAAATGATTCACCGTATCAAATCGCTAAAATCCAAACCTCTTGTGATTGCTGGCTGTTTTCCAAAGGCAGAGAGAAAATCCGTAGAAAAATTTTCAGAAAAAGCCAGTCTTTTAGGCCCAAATTCCTTAGGAAAAACGCTTGAAGTGATAAATTCTACCCTTGCGGGAAAAAAGAAGGTTGCACTAGATGATATTGATTCATCAAAAGTGGGTTTACCAAAAATTAGACTAAATCCGGCCATAGGGATTGTGGAAATATCAAATGGATGTATGAGTGAATGCACCTTTTGTCAAACAAAAATCGCAAAAGGAGATTTGAAAAGTTACAGAATTGGTGATATTGTAAGACAGGTGAAAAAAGAAATCGCTGATGGTTGTAAAGAGGTTTGGTTGACATCAACTGATAATGGCTGCTATGGTTTTGATATAGATGAGGATCTATCAACGTTAGTAAATTCTGTTTGTGAAATTCCTGATGATTTTAAAATTAGAGTTGGGATGATGAACCCAATGTACATGCCAAGAATTCGTGATGGGCTTTTAGAATCATTTGAAAATGACAAAGTCTTCAAATTTTTACATATACCTGTTCAGAGTGGCAGTGATAAAGTTCTAAATGATATGAAGCGTGGACATACTGCAGAGACATTTAGAAATACCACAAAAAAATTTAAAGCAAAATTTCCACAATTTACAATTTCTACAGATATCATCGTTGGATTTCCTAGTGAAACTGAAGAGGACTTTGAAAAAACTGTTGATTTGTTGTTGGAGACAAAACCTGATATCGTTAATCTTTCAAAGTATAGTCAAAGGCCTGGAACAGAAGCTGCAGAGTGGGATCAGATTCCAGTATCAGAAGTCATGCGTAGAAGCAAAATAGTTTCTGATCTCATCGAAAAAATTTGTTTACAAAATAATCAAAAGTGGATTGGCTGGAAGGGCAAAGTTGTGTTTGATGAAATTTCTGATGATAACATTAAAGGTAGAAACTTCGCATACAAACCAATTTTCGTTGAAGATCGTGTAAAAATTGGCGAATATCACAATGTGGAAATTGTTGATGTCACAACACATAGTCTTCTCGGGAAGATCGCAAGCTAAAATTTTTAGATCTGAGATCTGATTAAAATTACGTAAGAAGGTTTTTTATCCAAATTAGAGATAGGATAGAAATGACTTTTGAATTACATGAACCAGTTCTTGTAATTGGTTTAGGTGGGGTAGGCTCAAAATTAGCCACAGAGGCATCAAAATCTTTCAATTCTAACAGTCTAATCATTAGCAATGATGAGAAGGACTTTGATTCTCAAAGTCATTCAGTTCATGTTTCAACAAAGCCTGTTCTGAATCCATCTGTTCAACTTATCAGAGGCTCAACAATCCAATCTGAATCTCAAATCAGAGATGAGGTTTCTCAATATTCTTCTGTAATCATCATGGCAAACCTAGCAGGAAAATCTGGAGCCGCGATGGCACCGGTAGTTTCACAAATTTGTAAAGAGGAAAACAAAAGTGTAATTTCATTTGCAATCATGCCCTTCAAATATGAAAAGAATAGAATTTTCAATTCTGGAATTTCCCTAAAAAGACTCAAAACAAATTCTAACTGTACAATAGTAATCGATAATGATGCATTTCTTGATAGCAATCCCAATTTGTCAGCAAAAAATTGCTATGAAATTACAAACTCTGCAATTTTGCATGTTGTTGGTTCTTTGAGAGAATCATCCATTCATGAGGAAACTCACCTCTTGACTACAAGTCATTCTAATAATGATTTTGAGAATTCGTTGAAAGATTCAATGAAGATGCTTTACGAAAATGCCCCTCCCAATAGTGTCAAGCGTTCAATTCTTTATATCATTGGAGGAGAAAATGCCCCTATTGGAATGATTAACACCATTTCAAAAATTTCTGGTAGCGTCTTACATGAAGAAGGAGCACAAATAGATGTTTCAACGTCATCATCTGAACAATCTAAAGTTGTGATGCTATCTTCCGTTCAAGGAGAAACCAGATT